>CAYNOF010001297.1:0-1142 GCA_964398335.1 uncultured Rhizobiaceae bacterium | reverse complement strand
TGAGGGCCGTCGCAATCTGCTGAATCATATGCAGACGCAAGGCTATTTCAACGCCAAGGTCAGCTATCGCAAGCGCAATCCACGAGGCGCCGCGGTGTATCGGGTCCTGTACACCATTGATCCGGGGGAGCGGCACAAGCTGGTGAAGGTCAATGTCACGGGAAACAACATCTTTCCCACGGAAGAAATTTTGTCCCGTTTGCAGATCCAGCCGGCGGGGCGCTTCCTTTCCCACGGCAAGTTCAGCCAGGCGCTGTTGAATGAGGATATTCGCAATATTCAAGCCAATCCCTACCTGGCCAACGGCTTTTCGCAGATCAAGATCACCCCCAAGGTGGAGGACAACTACGAGGGAAAAGCCAATCAATTGGCCGTGACGCTGGTGATCGAGGAAGGGCCGCAGGTCCGGGTGGGGGCCGTGCAAATAATCGGCAATGAACATATTGCCGCTGCCAAGCTGACTCGCTCCATGAGCACCTCGGAGGGCCAGGCGTTTTCTGACTCCACCATTGCCCAGGACCGCGAGGTCATTCTGAACACCTATTTTGACGGCGGCTTTCCCGACGCCACATTGGACGTTTCCGCGAAACCGGCAGGGGAGCCGAACCAGATGGATGTGACCTTCACCATCCATGAGGGACAGCAGAGGTTCGTCAACCGGGTATTAGTAGACGGCCTGCACTACACCCGGGATTTTGTGGTGCGCCGCGAATTGCAGATGAACACCGGCGATCCGCTCAGCCAGATCGCCATGCTCAAGACCCAGCAGCACCTCTACAACCTGGGCCTGTTCAGTGTGGTGGACACCGCGGTGCAGAACCCGGAAGGGGCCGAGCCCAACAAGAATGTGCTGGTGCAGGTGCAAGAAGCCAAGCGCTATACCTTCAACTATGGCTTCGGCATTGAGTTTCAGACCGGGCAACCGACCGCCAACACGCCCCAGGGCGACACCGGGGTAAGTCCTCGCATCTCCTTTGGGGTCACCCGGCTCAATTTTCGAGGCAGAAACCATACCCTCAATTTCAAGAGCAATCTGGGCCGTCTGCAGCAGCGGGCGCTGGTGAGTTCCGATATTCCGCGCTGGTTCAGCAGTCCGGATTGGAAACTTTCCGTGACCGCTTTTTTCGACCGCACCATCGACG
>CAYNOF010001296.1:0-1549 GCA_964398335.1 uncultured Rhizobiaceae bacterium | reverse complement strand
CTGGGCGCCAGTCCGGTCGCCCTGGCGCTGGCCGAGCAGGCGCCGTCACTCGGCTTCGCCGTCACCATCGCCGCGCCGCTGGCCGATCTGCCTGACGCCGGCATCGCCGACGCGGTGATCGACGGCTACCGACTCGATGCGCCCTCGGCCGCGACCCGCTTCATCGTCGTCTCGACCCAGGGCAAGGGCGACGAGGCTGCGTTGCGGGCCGCCGCGACGGCCGAGGCGGCCTACCACGCCTTCGTCGGCAGCCGCCGCAAGATGGCGGCGCTGCGCCGCGCGCTGCTCGCCGAGGGTGTGCCGGCGGCGGCGCTCGATCGCGTCAGGGCGCCCGCCGGACTCGACATCGGCGCCATCACGCCCGAGGAGATCGCGCTGTCGATCCTCGCCGAAATCGTCAGGGAGCGCCGTCGTGGGATGCGCGACGGGATGCAGGAAAGGACCGGGAATGGAGATCAGGGGTGAGTACAGGATCGCGTCGCCGCGCGAGAAGGTCTTCGCGGCATTGAACGACCACGCCGTATTGCAGGCGTGCATTCCCGGCTGCGAGGCGCTCGAGGCGGTGTCGGATACCGAGATGACGGCCAAGGTGCGCCTGCGCATCGGCCCGGTCAGCGCCAGCTTCAGCGGCAAGGTCACGCTGTCCGACATCGATCCGCCCAACGGCTACCGGATCGCGGGCGAAGGGCAGGGCGGCGTCGCCGGCTTCGCCAAAGGCGGCGCGGTGGTGCGGCTCGCCGAAGCGGAAGGCGGCGACACCGTGCTGACCTACGACGTCGATGCGCAGATCGGCGGCAAGATCGCCCAGGTCGGCGCCCGCCTGATCAGCGGCACGGCGAAGAAGCTCGCCGACCAGTTCTTCGGCCGACTCGCCGAAACCATCGGCGCGCCGGTGAGTGGCTGACTCCTTCTCCCTAGGGGCCGTCCGCGGCCCCTGACCTGCGCGGGGAGAAGGGAAGACTCAGCCGCCGGCCACGCCCTGCGTGTTGACGTAGAGCGAGTACAGGCTGTGGCTCGCCGCCATGAACAGGCGGTTGCGATAGCGGCCGCCGAAGCACAGGTTGGCGCAGCGTTCCGGCAGGTCGATGTGGCCGATCGGCTGGCCTGACGGATTGAAGATGCGCACGCCGTCGAGCTCGGCGCTGCCCATGCCCCAGCCGCACCACAGATTGCCCTCGATGTCGACGCGGAAGCCGTCGGGCGAGCCGCCGGCGCCGGCGTCGATCAGCACCTTGCCCTTGCCCAGCCTGGTGCCGCCGCCGGTCACGTCGTAGGCGAGGATCTGGCGGTTGGGCTCGGCGCGCGAGGCGACGACGTAGAGCATCTTCTCGTCGGGCGAGAAGGCGAGACCATTGGGGCCGGGGATGTCGTCGGCCATGACCGTGAGCTTGCCGGTCTTGCCGTCGAGGCGATAGATGGCGGGCTTGTTCTCGGACTCGTCCTTGTGGCCTTCGTAGTAGCCGAGGATGCCGAACACCGGATCGCTGAACCACACCGAGCCGTCGGACTTCACCACGATATCGTTGGGCGAGTTCAGTCTCTTGCCGTT
>CAYNOF010001295.1:0-18418 GCA_964398335.1 uncultured Rhizobiaceae bacterium | reverse complement strand
TCGCGATACTGTTCCCAGGTCTCGGGGAACGTGGTGGCGCCGACCTCCTCGAACCACGACTTGCGGTAGGCGATCATGCCGCCGATCACCGCCCACGGCATGCCCATGAACATCTTGCCGTTGGAGCAGATGGCGCGGGCGTACTTGTAGAGACCGCCCTCGCGCTTGCCGACCTCCTCGGCGAGCTCGCTGAGGTCGACCACCGAGTTGGCGTAGAGATGCGTGTAGCTGTTGAACGACATGATGAGGTCGGCGCCGGAGCCCGACTGGATGCCCGCGGTGATGCGCGGCTGCAGATCGTTGCCGTTGACCGTCTCGAGGTTGATCTTGATGCCCAGCGCCTTCTCGGCCTCCGGCATCATCTCCTTGCGGAACATCTGGTCGGTGGTCGGCACGAAGTCGACCCACTTCAGCCAGTGCACCGTCTTGGCCTGCGCGTAGACCGGCGCGCGGCCGCTGGCGAGAATGCTGGCCATGCCGGTGCTCGCCGCGACCGTGGCCGCGCCGGAGACGCGCAAAAACGTCCGTCGTTTCGTAGTCATCAGATTTTCCTCCCAGGGCGGCTACTTTTGACGAGCCGCATTACCTGGAAGCCTAGAACGCCATTTGGCCGAGAACAAGCGGAGTTCGCGGCGGCCCGCAGCGCCCCGATTCCGCGATCTCATGCCCCCCGACCAGCGACGACGGGGATCAGCACTCGCCTTGCGCGCCCGCCGTGCCGACGCCGCCGAGGATCGTCATCTGCAGCACGCCGTCGACGAACATCAGGTCGATGCGGCCGTTCTCGGTGCGATAGCCCCAGATCTGGATGCGTCCGCCGCACTGGATGAACACCGGCCGGCCGAGTGCGGCGCGCACTTCCTCGATGGTGCGGCCGGGCTCCGCCTTCTCCTCGATCTCCGCACTCGTCACCGCGCGTTCCTGGCCGCGCAGGTCCTGCGCGACCGCTGGCGACGCGGCGAATCCGGCCACAAACAACGCGACGAGCAACGCGCGACGCATGACTACTGCTTGCGCTCGCCCGTCTCGTCGAGCGCGACGCGGCCGGCGACGATGGTGAAGACGACCACGCCGTCCCTGGCGTTGTAGGTCCAGCGCTCGATCGGCCCGAGCTTGTCGAGGTTGTTGGGCTGGCCCAGCACCTTCTCGAGCTCCTCGCGCGTCTTCACGCCGGCCGCCTTCTTGAGGATCTCGGCCTTGGTCGGCGAGGAATCGCAGCCGGTCAGCAGCGCGAGCCCGCCGAGCACGACCATCCGCCTGCGCATCACGCGTCTCCTTTGTTGCGGCGAGTCTATCGGCTGCGCCGGATCGGCGCAATTTCTGCCACAGTGTTGAGCCCAACTGGCGACACCATGCCGACCTCCTTCGCCCGCCTCGGGCTTCTCGCCGCATTGCTCTGCTCACTGGCGACCGGCGCCGCGGCACAGCAGGAAACCATCACCTTCGAGGGCCGCCACCGCGGCCGTCAGGTGCAGATCACGGCCAGCATTCACTGGCCGGCGGGCTCGGGCGTCGTGCCGGCGATGGTGATCCACCACGGCAGCGGCGGCATCAACGAACGGCGCGAGGGGCGCTACGCGCGCGAGCTGGTGGCGATGGGCGTCGCCGCGGTGCAGATCGACTCGTTCGGACCGCGCGGCGTGCGCTCGACGGTGGTCAACCAGATGGCGGTGAGCGACGCCGAGTTCAATCTCGACGCGATCAATGCGCTCAAGGCGCTCGCCGCCCACCCGCGCATCGACCGCCGGCGCATCGGCATCATGGGCTTCTCCAAGGGCGGCGTGTCGGCGCTGATGGTCTCGCACGAACGCCTGCTGCGGGACAAAGGCCTGCCCGACGGGCTGCGCTACGCGCTGCATATCCCGATCTATCCCACCTGCTACGTGCACTACCACGAGCCGCGCACGACGGGCGCGCCGATCTACATGCTGCTGGGCGGCGCCGACACCTATGCCGGCGTCGAGCCGTGCACGAGCTATGGCGAGACCTTGCGCAGGTCGGGCGCGCGCATCGAGGTGAAGGTCTATCCCGGCGCGCAGCACGGCTTCGACGGCGGCGCCGCCTACAACACGCCGTCGGGCGAGAACTACTCGCGCTGCGTCGCCGTGCAGCGCGCCGACGACACTTATGTCGAGCGCACCAGCGGCATCGTCGTCGGCACCTCGGCGCCGGACGGCTGGCTGGTGATGGGCCCGCAGGCGCCGAAAGCGATCGCCGCCTGCCGCACCCTGGGCGTGAGCGGCGGGCCGAACGAGAAGGCCCGCGCCCAGGCGATGGAGGATTTCAGGGGCTACGTCCGCCGCCATCTGCTCGGCGGCTAGCTTCCGTCTCCCCGCGCAGGCGGGGGGACGGAAGAATCAAGCCGCCTGCTTGATCGCCTTGCCGACGATGTCGACGATCTCGTCGATCTGGGCCTTCTCGATGATCAGCGGCGGCGACATGGCGAGCGTATCGCCGCCCTGGCGCACCAGCACACCCATCTCGAAGCACTTCACGAAGGTATCGTAGCCGCGCGCGCCGGCGGCGCCCGTGCGCGCCTCGAGGTCGATGCCGGCGGCGAGGCCGAGGTTGCGGATGTCGACGACACCCGACGTGCCCTTCAGCGAGTGCACGCCGTCCTCCCAGTACTTCGACAGGTCGGCCGCGCGCTGGAACAGGCCATCGGCCTTGTAGATGTCGAGCACGGCCGAGGCCGCGGCGCAGGCCAGCGGATGGGCCGAGTAGGTGTAGCCGTGGAACAGGTCGATGGCGTTGTCCGGCCCGTTCAGCAGCCCGTCATAGATGTGCTTGCGCACGAAGACGCCGCCCATCGGCACGGTGGCGTTGCTGATGCCCTTGGCCACCGTCATCAGGTCGGGGATCACGTCGAAATACTCGGCGGCGAAGCCGGTGCCGAGACGGCCGAAGCCGGTGATCACCTCGTCGAAGATCAGCAGGATGCCGTGCTTGGTGCAGATCTCGCGCAGCCGCTTGAGATAGCCCTTGGGCGGCGGCAGGAAGCCGGTCGAGCCGGCGCAGGGCTCGACGATCACGGCGGCGATGTTCGAGGCGTCGTGCAGCGCCACGATGCGCTCGAGCTCGTCGGCCAGCTCGACGCCGTTGGCCGGCTCGCCGCGCGAGAAGGCGTTCCTGGACGGCAGATGCGTGTGCGGCAGGTGATCGACACCCGGCAGCGTCGCGGCACTGAAGGCCTTGCGGTTGTTGACCATGCCGCCGACCGAGATGCCGCCGAAACCGACGCCGTGATAGCCGCGCTCGCGGCCGATGAAGCGCGTGCGCGTGCCCTGGCCGATGGCGCGCTGGTAGGCCATGGCGATCTTCAGCGCGCTGTCGACCGCCTCGGATCCGGAGTTGCAGTAGAAGGCGTGGTTGAGATCGCCCGGCAGCATCGCGGCATGCCGCGCCGCCAGCTCGAAAGCCTTGGGATGACCCATCTGGAACGAGGGCGCGTAGTCCATCTCCTCGAGCTGGGCGGCGATCGCCGCCTTGATCTCCTCGCGGCCGTGGCCGGCGTTGACGCACCACAGGCCAGCGGTGCCATCGATCACGCGGCGTCCCTCGGGCGTCCAGTAATGCACGCCCTTGGCCTTGGCGAGCAGGCGCGGGTTCTTCTTGAACTGCTTGTTCGCCGTGAACGGCATCAGGAAGGCGTCGAGATTGTTGGCGACGGGCTTGGTGGGCGCAGCGGACATGGATGGACTTCCCCGGAATGAGATGCGGTGGATAGTAGAGGCGATCGCGCTACGCCGCGAGCGCGGCACTGGCCTCGACCAGCGGCAGGCCGAGGCTCGAGGCCACGGCGGGATGGGTGATGCGGCCGCGATGCACGTTGAGGCCGGCGCGCAGATGCGGGTTCTCGAGGATCGCCGCGAGACCGCGCCCGGCCAGCATCAGGCCGAACGGCAGGGTGGCGTTGTTGAGCGCGTGGCTCGAGGTCAGCGGCACCGCGCCCGGCATGTTGGCGACGCAGTAATGGATCACGCCGTCGACGACATAGGTCGGATCGGCATGCGTGGTCGGCTTCGAGGTCTCGAAGCAGCCGCCCTGGTCGATGGCGACGTCGACGACCACCGCGCCCTTCTTCATCGTCGAAAGCTGCGCGCGGCTCACCAGCTTGGGCGCCAGCGCACCCGGCACCAGCACGGCGCCGATCACCACGTCGGCATCGGCGATCTCCTGCGCCACCGCGTCGCCGTGCGCGTAGCGCGTGCGCACGCGGCCGGTGAAGAGCTGGTCGAGCTCGCGCAGGCGCGGCAGCGAGCGGTCGAGCACCGTGACCTCGGCACCCAGGCCGGCGGCCATGCGCGCGGCGTTCATGCCGACCACGCCGCCGCCGATCACCGCGACCTTGGCCGGCGGCACGCCGGGCACGCCGCCCAGCAGCAGGCCGCGCCCGCCGGCATGACGGCGCAGCGCGAAGGCCGCCGCCTCGATCGACAGCCGGCCCGCGACCTCGCTCATCGGCACCAGCAGCGGCAGGCCGCCCTGCGCATCGGTGACGGTCTCATAGGCGATGGCGGTGCAGCCCGATTCGATCAGACCTTTCGTCTGCGCCGGATCGGATGCGAGATGCAGATAGGTGTAGAGCAACTGGCCGGGCCGGAGCTGGCGCCATTCGGCCGGCTGCGGCTCCTTCACCTTCACCACCATGTCCGCGGTGGCGAAGATCTCGGCGGCGCCCGGTGCGATGGCCGCGCCGGCGGCGACATACGCCGAATCGTCGGCGCCGATGCCGCCACCCGCGCCGGCCTCGACCAGCACGCTGTGGCCAGCGGCGACATATTCCTTCACCGAGGAGGGCGTGAGCCCCACCCGATATTCGTGGGTCTTGATCTCACGGGGCACGCCAACGCGCATGGTCAACCTCCTGTTGGCAAAGGCTACGCCCGGACCGTCCTTGCGTTCCCGGCAAAGAGCCGGCCACAGACCTCGTATCGCGCCCGTTTCCGGCGTAAACTGGCCTTCACACGCACGAATCCGGCGCCATGACGCTCGACCGCATAGACATCGCCCTGCTTGCCGCCCTCTGCGACGACGCCCGCGCCACCCATGTCGAGCTCGCCGAACGCGTCGGCCTGTCGAGCACCGCGGTGGCGAGGCGGCAGAAGCAGCTCGAGGACCAAGGTATCATCGCCGGGTACCAGCCGACTTTGAGCCTGCGCAAACTCGGCTTCACCACCACGGTCTCGGTGCGCATCACGCTCGACAGCCAGAGCGAGGCGGCGCTCGATGCCTTCGAGAAGGCGGTGAAGCGCTGCCCCTCGGTCGTGCACTGCCTGCTGATGTCGGGCAGCGACGACTACCTGCTGACCGTGCTGGCGCGCGACATCGAGGATTTCGAACGCATCCACAAGACGCAGCTCTCCATGCTGCCGCGCGTCGCGCGCATCCAGTCGAGCTTCGCGCTGCGCGAGGTGGTCGACCGCGGCGCACCGCCGGCGGTGATCGAACGCCTGCGCAAGGAGGGCACGTGATCGCGCGACCCGCCCGCCTGCTGCTGCTGGTGCACGGCCTGTAGCGCGGCCGCGCCGGCCCGGGACTCGCGCTGAGCGCATCTCGGCAGCGACGGGATCGTCGCCTTCGCGTCATCCATGAGATCGCATCGGATCATTCCGGCGGTGCGGCCGGCGGCTCTGCCCGCGAGATCTTGATGCCAACGAACGCGCCGCTGTCGTAGATCAGATCGACGTCGAAATAATCTTTCCGGCTCTTGCCACCGCCGTCGCCGGCCGGGCCATAGACTGCCAAGGCGGCTTTCGCCGCCAGCCAGTATTCCTCGGCCTTCTTCGTCATGCCCGGCGGATCGCCGTGCAGGTAGGCCACGCCTCCCGGCGCCAGGCTCTTGCCGACGCGCCGCAGGAACTTCGCCGCCTGCGCAGCGCCGCCGGGCGGGAAGCCGCACGGCCCGCCGGCCTCATGGACGTTGCACAGGCAGACGACCCGTCGGCCGAGCACGAGCTGGAACTTGCGTTTGGGCGCGGTGAATTTCTCCGTCGTGTCGAGCTTCATCGACACGTCGTCGACGCCGTCCTCGACCCACGGCGCGCCGGCGAAGGTGACGTCCGTCGAGGTGACGCGTGCGGCGAAGCCGGCCTCGCCGAACAGGTCCCTGGCACGCTTGCCGATCGATTTGCCGGCGTCGCCGATCAGCAGGATGTTGAGCGTCTCGGTGCTGATCGCACGCGCGAAGTCACCGACGAACTTCTGGAAGATGCGCAACGGCATGGCCGCCGCCGCAGTCCACGCATCGTTGAGATGCAACACGATCTGACCGTCGTAGACCTTGAAACCCATGGCGCGCCTCCCCCGATCGGCTGCACGAGGATTTCCGATGGTGCAACGGAACGGCAACTGCCGCCATTGACGATTGTGTGTCGTCTAGCGCCCCGCGATATGGAAGATGCCGCTGGCGCGCACGATGCGCCGCTTGCCGACGCTGATGTAGCAATTGGCGAAGGCGACGTTGCCCTGGGCCTTCTGCACGTCGGCGCGCGCCTCGACCCAGTCGCCCACCTGCGCCGAGCCGGCGAAATCGGTGCTGAGGTTCACCGTGGTGCCGCCGCCGCGGCCGCCGGCGCGCACGAGGTTGTAGCCCAGCACCAGGTCGGCCAAGGTCACCAGCAGGCCGCCATGGGCAAAGCCGCGGCGATTGCAGTGACGCTCCTCGATGCGCAGGCCGAGCAGCAGCGTGTCGCCCTCGATCTTCTGGAACAGCGGTCCCACCGCGTCGAGGAAAGGGCTGGAGCGCTCGAACGGCGCGTATCCATCGGGCAGGTCGGGCATGGCCCACAGCTAGCGATCCGACGCCGCGCGCACAAACGCAGCCCGCGCACGCACGCGTGCGCGCCATGCAAGCGTCAGGGCCCGAGCAACCAGTCGCGCACGATGCGCACGGCGCGGCGTCGCTCGCCCGGCCGCGCCAGCAGGTGATAGGCCTGCTCGGGCACGAAGCTGTAGTCGAAGGGCTCGACCAGCCTCCCATCGGCGAGGTAGGGCGCGACGAGATCGTCGAAGGCCAGGGCCACGCCCAGGCCGCTCGCCGCTGCCTCGTAGAGCAAATGCAGGCCGTCCAAGCGCAAGGTGCGGCGCGGCGGAAACGGCGGCAGCCCGGCCTCGCGGCACCAGCGCCGCCAGAAGCCGCGCGGCTGGCTGACGCCGAGCAGGGTGTGGTGCTCCAGGTCCGCCGGCGTCCGCAGGCTCCGGCGCAGCGAAGGCGCGCAGACCGGGCGGCAGCGCATCGCCATCAGCATCCCGCTGGTCCAGCCGCGCCAGTCCCCGGTGCCGATGGCGACGGCAAGGTCGATGTCATCGCGCGTCGCGTCGGGTGCGCGCGCGATGGTCGAGACGCGAAGATCGATGTCCGGATGCGCGGCCTCGAACGCGGCAAGACGCGGGAACAGCCAGAGCGCGGCGAAGGATGGCAGGGTCGCCAGCCGCACCGTTCCGCCGCGTGCGGCCGGCGCCAGCGCAGCACCGGCGGCGCGCAGCTGCTCGAGCGCCGGCGCGATCGACGCGAGATAGGTCTCGCCGGCCGCGGTCAGCCGCAAGCCGCGCGTGACGCGGTGGAACAGCGCCACGCCCAGGGTGTGCTCGAGCTGCGCCACGCGCCGGCTGATCGCCGAGGCGGTGAGGTTCAGCTCGCGCGCGGCGTCGGTGAAGCTGAGCGTGCGCGCGGCCGCCGCGAAGGCCTCGATGGCTCCCAGCGGCGGCAGGCGCGCGGGCATGGTCTACGCGTTGACGTCGACCACGACGCGGCCGCGCACCCCGCCCTTGAGGATCTTCGGTGCGAGAGCCGGCAGGTCGGCGAGCGTCGTGTCGACCGCCAGGGCGTCGAGCTTGTCGAGCGGCAGGTCGGTGGCGAGCCGCTTCCACGCCTCGACGCGCGGCGCCATCGGCAGCATCACCGAATCGACACCCAGCATCGACACGCCGCGCAGGATGAACGGCAGGATGCTGCCGGGGAAGGCCGGGCCGCCGGCAAGGCCGCACACCGCCGCCGCGCCGCCGTACTTCACCATCGACAGCGCGCGCGCCAGCATCACGCCGGAGACCGTGTCGATCACGCCGGCGAAACGCTCCGACAGCAGCGGCCGGTCGGGCGCCTCGGTGAGTTCCTTGCGCTCCATGATCGTCGTCGCGCCGAGGCCCTTGAGATACCCGGCCTCATTCGGCCGGCCGGTGGCGGCGACGACCTGGTAACCGAGCTTGGCCAGGATCGCGACCGCGACGCTGCCGACGCCGCCGGCCGCGCCGGTCACCAGCACCTCGCCCTGCGCCGGCTTCAGCCCATGCCGTTCCAGCGCCGCGACGCAGAGCATCGAGGTGTAGCCGGCGGTGCCGATCGCCATCGCGCGTCTGGTCGAGATCGCGTCGGGCAGCTTCACCAGCCAGTCGCCCTTGACCCGCGCCATGGTCGCGTAGCCGCCCCAATGCAGCTCGCCCACGCGATAGCCGTTGAGCACCACGCGGTCGCCCGGCTTGAAGCTGGCGTGCGAGGACGCCTCGACGGTACCCGCGAGATCGATGCCGCCGACATGCGGCCAGGTCTTCACCAGCCCGCCGCCCGAGGTCAGCACCAGCCCGTCCTTGTAGTTCAGGGTCGAGTACTCGACCTTCACCGTCACGTCGCCGGCCGGCAGCTTCGCCGTGTCGAGTTCCTGCACCACGCTGGTGACCTTGCGATCCGCGCCCTGCTCCGACACCAGCGCCTTGAACGTCGCCATGCTCTTCGTCTCCCCCTCCGGCAGCGCCGGCGCCCCGCCGGGCTGCCAAATCAAACTTCAGGCCGCAGCGTCTCGACGAAGCGCAGCGCCTCGCCGGCCGGCGGGCCGATCAGCTCGTCCTCGCGCATCACCACGCGTCCGCGGATGATCGTCGCCCTGGGCCAGCCGGTGACCGTCATGCCGGCATACGGCGTCCAGCCCGATTTGGTCGCCATCCATTTCTCGGTGATTTCGCGCTTCGACTTCAGGTCGACGATGGTGAGGTCGGCATCGTAGCCCAGCGCGATGCGGCCCTTGCGCGCCAGCCCGAAGATGCGCTGCGCACCGGCCGATGTGAGATCGACCAGCCGCGCCAGCGACAACCGGCCGGCGGCGAGATGATCGAGCAACAGCGGCAACAAGGTCTGCACGCCCGGCATGCCCGAGGGTGAGTTCGGGAACGGTTGCGACTTCTCTTCCCTGGTGTGCGGGGCATGGTCGGAGCCGATGACATCGACGATGCCGTCGCGCACCGCGCGCCACAGGCCCTCGCGATGACGCGCCTCGCGGATCGGCGGGTTCATCTGCGCGAAGGTGCCCAGCCGGTCGTAGCAGTCCGGCGCGAACAGCGTGAGGTGCTGCGGCGTGGCCTCGACGGTGGCGATGTCCTTGTGGTCGACGAGGAAGGCCATCTCCTCCTCGGTCGTCACGTGCAGCACGTGCACGCGCCGCCCGTGCTTGCGCGCCAGGCGGATCAGGCGTTGCGTCGCGATCAGCGCCGACTCCACGTCGCGCATCACGGGGTGCAGATGCGCCGTGGCGCCCGGCACCTGCCCGAGCTTCTTGCGCGCGTTCATGCGCTCCTCGTCCTCGCAGTGCACGGCCATGCGGCGCACGCCGTGGGCGAGGATTCGGTCGAGCGTCGCATCGTCAGGCACCAGCAGGGTGCCGGTCGACGCCCCCATGAAGACCTTCACGCCGCAGCAGCCCGGCAGGCGCTCCAGCATCGGCAGTTGCTCGACGTTCTCGGCCGAGCCGCCCATATAGAAGGCGTAGTCGCACCACGCCCTGCCCTTGGCCCGCGCCAGCTTGATCGCCAGATCCTCGGCGTTGAGCGTGCTGGGTTTGGTGTTGGGCATCTCGAAGACGGCGGTGACGCCGCCCAGCACGGCGCCGCGCGTGCCGCTTTCGAGGTCTTCCTTGTGCTCCAGCCCGGGCTCGCGGAAATGCACCTGGCTGTCGATCACGCCGGGCAGCACGGTGAGCCCGCGCGCGTCGAAGCGCTCGCCGGCCGAGGCCGCCGACAGATCGCCGATCGCCACGAAGCGGCCGTTGCGCACGCCGATATCGGCGCGCACCAGCCCCGCCGTGGTAAAGCACTCGCCGCCCGCGACGATCAGATCATACGTGTCCGCCATGCCCCGCTCCCGTGTAGGGGCTTGATAGCCCGCGCCCTGGAGCCGCGAAAGGCCCTTGCGGGCGGCGCGCTTGCCGCCCACCTTTGGAGGTCAGGACCCACGGAGTTCACCGACCATGACGGCGCTTGTCTTCTCGTCCCTCGGTCACCGCGGCGTGATCGCGGTGTCGGGCGACGATCGCCGCGACTTCCTGCAGGGGCTGGTGTCGAACGACGTCAGCCGCGTCGCGCCCGACCGCGCGATCCACGCCGCGCTGCTCACGCCGCAGGGCCGCTTCCTGTTCGACATGTTCATCGTCGAGCACAACGGCACCCTGCTGCTCGAGGTCGAGCGCGACCGCGCCGCCGACCTCGCCAGGAAGCTCACGATGTACAAGCTGCGCTCCAAGGTGACGATCGACAATCGCGGTACCGGCTGGGAGGTCGCCGCGGCCTATGGCGAGGGTGCCGCCGCCGCGCTCGGCCTGCACGACGAACCGGGCGCAGCGGTCGCGATCGACGACGCGGTAGCCTATGTCGACCCGCGCCTGCCCGGCCTGGGCGTGCGGGTGATCGCGCCCGACGGCCATATCGCCACCATGCTGCCGCCGCGCGGCTTTGCACCGGCGCCGTTCGAGACCTGGGACCATGTGCGCCTGACGCTCGGCGTGCCCGACGGCAGCCGCGACCTGCCGGTCGAGAAGGCGCTGCTGCTCGAGAGCGGCTTCGACGAGTTGCACGGCGTCGACTGGAAGAAGGGTTGCTACATGGGCCAGGAGCTCACCGCCCGCACCAAGTACCGCGGTCTGGTGAAGAAGCGCCTGCTGCCGGTGACCGTCGACGGCCCGATGCCGGCGCCCGGCACCCTGGTCACGATCAACGGCCAGGAGGCCGGCGAGATGCGCTCGGGCCTCGGCGCGCAGGGCCTGGCGCTGCTGCGCCTGGAAGCCCTCGACAAGGCGCGTGACTCGGGAGCGCCGCTCACCGCCGGCGACGCCACGCTGAAGCCGCTCGTGCCGGAATGGGTGAGCCTGCCGCCCGCGGCCTGATAGTCTCCCCTTCACGAAAGAAGGGGATTTTCCATGACCTGGTCCATCGTCGCGCGCGATCCCAAGAGCGGCGCGTTCGGCATCTGCGTCGCCACCAAGTCGTTCTGCGTCGGCTCGCGCGTGCCGCATCTGGAAAGCGGCGTCGGCGCGATCGCGACACAGGCCAACACCAACGCGATGTACGGCACGCGCGGCATCCGCCTGCTGCGCGAGGGTGTCAGCGCCGCCGATGCGGTGCGCCTGCTGACCGCGGCCGATGACGGGCGCGACCATCGCCAGCTGCACATCCAGGACGCACGCGGCGGCATCGCCGCGCACACCGGCGCCAAGTGTGTGGACTGGTGCGGCCATCTGGTGCGCGAGACCTTCTCGGTCGCCGGCAACATGCTGGCCGGCCCGCAGGTGGTCGAGGAGACGGCGCGCTTCTACGAGGCCAATGCGCAGCTCTCCTTCCCGCGCCGCCTGATCGAGTCGCTGCGCGCCGGCGAGGCGGTGGGCGGCGACAAGCGCGGCAAGCAATCGGCGGCGCTGAAAATCGTCTCGACCGAGGACTATCCCGACTTCGACTGGCGCGTCGACGATCACGTCGAGCCGCTCGACGAGCTGAAACGGCTGGAGGAAGTCAGCCGCGAACGCTTCGCCTATTCCCGCTTCTTCAGCCCGCGCCGCGACAACCCCGTCGGCCTGCTCGACTTCGACGAGATCGCGCGGCGCGTCGAGGAGATGAAGGCAGCGGATCGGCAGTGACTGGAAGCGCCGGCGCTCCCGTCAGCCCATGTTGGCCAGGATGCGCGCGTGCAGCGCCTTGATCTTCGCCATGTCGCCGGGCCGGGGGTGCCAGTTGATCGCCAGGCCGTCGTTCTGCCAGCGCGGCAGGATGTGGATGTGCAGGTGCGGCACGCTCTGCGCCGCGCCCGGGCCGTTGGCCTGGATCAGGTTGATGCCGTCGGGTGACAGGGTCCTGTGAACCGCCTTCGCCACGCGCTGCGCGGTGCCGGCGACGGCGCCCAGCACGTCGGCGGGAATGTCGTGCACGGTCGGCCAGTGGCCTTTGGCGACCGACAGCGCATGGCCCTCGTTGGCCGGGTTGATGTCCATGAAGGCGATGGTCGTCTCGTCGTCGTGCAGGCGGAAACAGGGGATCGTGCCGGCGATGATCTTGCAGAAGACGCAATTCGGATCAGTCGGATGCGCCATGGCCGGCTCCTCGACAGCGGTGTTCATTCCGCGCGATGCTAGCAGAGTTGGGAGAAACCACGAGACGATCGCACGATGACCGACACGCGTACCCGCCGCACCGGACCCCTGGCCCGCTTCAAGGTGCTCGACCTCACCCGCGCCCGCGCCGGACCCACCGCCGCGCGCCAGCTCGCCGACTGGGGCGCCGACGTCATCAAGATCGAGGACTCGGGCACGGTCGAGATCCTGGGCGGTGGCCGCCACGGCAGCGACTTCCAGAATCTGCAGCGCAACCGCCGCTCGATCACGCTCAACCTCAAGACCGAGGAAGGCCGCGCCGTGCTGCACAAGCTGGTGAAGGTCTCCGACGTGGTGGTCGAGAACTACCGGCCCGACGTGAAGAAGCGGCTCGGGCTGGACTACGAGACCCTGCGCGGCATCAACAAGCGCATCGTGCTGGGCAGCATCTCCGGCTTCGGCCAGAGCGGCCCGTATGCCAACCGGCCGGGCTACGACCAGATCGCCCAGGGCATGAGCGGCCTGATGTCGGTCACCGGCATCCCCGGCCAGGGACCGGTGCGCGCCGGCATCGCTGTCGCGGACTCGAGCGCCGGCATCTATCTCTCCTTCGGCATCCTCGCCGCCCTGCTCGAGCGCGAGACGTCGGGCGAGGGCCAGTGGGTGCATACGTCGCTGCTGCAGGCGCTGCTGGCGCTCTGCGACTTCCAGGCGGCGCGCTGGACCATGGACCGCAAGGTGCCGCCGCAGGCCGGCAACGATCACCCCACGGGCATCCCGACGGGTGTGTTCGTCACCAGCGACGGGCACATCAACATCGCCACCTCGCCCGGTGCGATCTGGGAGCGCTTCTGCGCCATCATGGGACGCGAGGACTGGAAGACCGATCCGCGCTTCGCCAAGCCGGCCGATCGCTCGAAGAACCGCGTCGAGATGAACGCGCAGATCAACGCGATCACCAAGGGCAAGACCAGCCAGCACTGGGTCGATGCGCTGAACAAGGGCGGCGTGCCCTGTGGCCACATCTACTCGATGGACCAGGTCTTCGCCGACGAGCAGGTGGTCCACAACAAGATGGAGGTCGCGGTCCAGCACAAGAAGCTGGGCGAGATCCATCTGGTGAACCAGCCGATCGGCATGAGCCGCACCGCGCTGGACACCCATCACGGCGCGCCCGAGGCCGGCGAGCACACCGACGAGATCCTCGCCGAGCTGGGCTACGATTCCGCCGCCATCGCCGACCTGCGCGCGCGCAAGGCGGTGTGACCCAGGGAACAGTCGGCGATCATTCGAGGGGACAAGGTGGGCTCCCGCGACGGAGTCCACCATGTCCGCTTTCCTCTCCGCCGCCAGCCGTGAAGAGCTGGTCCGCATCATCCGCAAGATCAATCCCCGTGAGGCGCAGGCCTATGGCGCGCCGCTCGACGACTGGCTGCGGCTCGCCGGCTGCGCGCCGGGGCTGGGCTGCCTGCGCGTGCTGGCGGGCATCCTCAAGCGCGTGAACCCGCCGGTCGCCGATCTCTATGGCCCGATGCTCGATTCCTGGGCCTCGCGTCCGGCCAATTGCTACGCGCTCGCCGCCATTCTGAAGATGGTGAACCCGCCGCTGGCGCCGGCCTACGGCCCACTGCTCGACGCCTGGGCCCGCCGCAGCGCGCCGCGCCGCGATGGCGACGCCGCTTGATTGAGCTCGTGTGCCCCAAGGAACAGCGCGACCCGGACCGACCTGCAACAACGCGCCCGTCACACAGCAACGGGGGCAACAATGCGTGGACTGGTCCTGGCTCAGAGCGTCAACAAGGCCAACCGGGCGGACGCGACCGGCGTCTTCCTTCCCGGCGCCAAGTACTTCGCCAATCTGTACGGCCTCGACAAGCCGGTCCTGCTCGACGATGTCGACGACCGCAACAAGATGCTCAAGGCCATCGAGACGTCGACGATGCTCGACGTGATCGCCTATTTCGGCCATGGCGACCGCAACCGCATCGGCTCGGCCGAGATCGGCATGAAGGACCTCAATCGGCTGGTGAATGCGATCAAGACGGCGGCCGCTCCCGGCTGCCAGGTGATCTTCTACGCCTGCCAGCTCGGCGGTCAGAACGGCTTCTGCGAGAAGCTCGCCACGATGCTCGGCAACACCGTCACCTTCTGGGGCCATAGCTGCTCCGGGCACGGCAACACCAATCCCTACGTCACGCGCCACCCCTACACGCCGGACACCACGCCCTTCCTGATCGACCCGGCCGACCCGCTGTTCCCTGCCTGGCGGAGCCTGATCAAGTCGCAGTCCGACATCTGGGCGCGCTTCCCGTTCATGACCAAGGCCGAAGTCGTCAGCGAGATCAACGGCATCAAGACGCTCGAGATGATGTTCGGCAAGACGACGAAGCCGAAGCCGAAGAAGAAGGCCGCCTAGCCGAAGCCCGCCCGGCGGCGCACCTCGGCGGCCGAGCTGCCCGCCTCTCGCATCGCGCGCAGGGTGAGCGCGCGATCGCGCTTGGCGAAGCGGCGTCCCTCGGAATCCGTCAGCAGCCGATGATGCGCATAGCGTGGCGTCGCATAGCCCAGCAGGCGCTGCAGCAGCACATGCACATGCGTGGCGGGATAGAGGTCCTCGCCGCGCGTCACCAAGGTCACGCCCTGAAGGTGGTCATCGACCGTGACGGCGAGATGGTAGCTCGTGGGCGTGTCCTTGCGGGCGATCACCACGTCGCCGAACAGCAGCGGCTCGCCCTCGACGTCGCCGTGCAGCGCGTCGTGGAAGCGGTAGGGCCCGGCCATCGCCGCCGCCTTCTGCGCGTCGAGGCGCAGGGCGAACTCGGTGCCGGCGGCCATCAGTCGCCGGCGTTCCTCCGGTGAGCGGTGGCGGCAGGTGCCGGGATAGAGCAGGCCGTCGGGTCCATGCGGTGCGCTCGCTGCGGCGGCGATGTCGGCGCGGGTGCAGAAGCAGGGATAGACCAGGCCCATGCCGGTCAGCCGATCGAGGGCTGCGCCATAGTCGTCGAAATGCTGCGACTGGCGCCGCACGTCGCCGTCCCAGTCGAGGCCGAGCCAGGCGAGATCGACCGGGATCGCTTCGGTGAATTCCGCCTTGCAGCGGCGGATGTCGATGTCCTCGATGCGCAGCAGGAAGCGGCCGCCGACATCGCGCGCGGCGTGCCACGCGGTCAGCGCGGAAAACGCGTGGCCGAGATGGAGATAGCCGGTCGGACTCGGCGCAAAGCGGGTAACCACGGAAGACATGGGTCGCGACGTTAGCGCGGCCTCTGGCGGCGTGCTATGTCGCGGCCCATGTCGATTCCCTTTCGCCTTACCGACCTGCACGTGCAGGAGGGCATGGCCGCGCTGGGCGCGATCGATCCGCGCTTCGCCGCCGGGCTGGCGGCTTACGGTCATCCGCCCTTGCGCACCGCCGAGGAAGGCTACGCCGCGCTCCTGCGCGCCATCGTCGGCCAGCAGGTCTCGGTCTATGCCGCACGCAGCATCTGGGATCGCGTCGCCACCCTGGTGAACCCGATGACGCCGCAGCGGCTGCTGGAGTTCAGCGACGCGCAACTGCGCGCCTGCGGCCTGTCCAACAACAAGGTGAAGTTCGCGCGCTCGCTGGCGCTCGACACGGCCGAGAAGCGCATCGTCTTCGAGGCGCTGCCCGAGCTCGACGACGATCAGGTGGTCGCGATGCTGACCCAGGCCAAGGGCATCGGCCGCTGGACCGCCGAGATCTACATGATGTTCGCGCTCGGCCGCCCCGACGTGATGCCGGCCAACGATCTGGGCCTGATCGTCGCCGCACAGTCCCTCTTCGGCCTGCGCAAGCGGCCCGCTCCGGAAAAGCTGCTGAAGATGGCCAACGCCTGGCGTCCCTGGCGCACCGTGGCGGCGCTGTTCCTCTGGCACTACCGCCACAACATGCCGGATTTCAGCGACAGCCCCGCCGCCATCGCGCGGCGCGAGGCCGAACGGCTGGCCAAGGAAGAGCGCAAGGCGGTGCGTGCCGCGAAGCCGAAGAAGCCGGCCGCGAAAAAGAAGACTGCCGCCAAAAAGCCGGCTGCGAAGAAAAAGACCGCCAGGCGCCGGAGATCCTGATGTTCGAGCTCGAAGGCCCGGTGTACGAGCCCGCCAGCGGCAACAAGCCCAGCAAGCTGGTGATCCTGCTGCACGGCTACGGCGCCGACGGCAACGATTTGATCGGGCTGGCCGAGCCTCTGGCGCCGCTGATGCCCGATGTGGTGTTCCACGCACCCAACGCGCCCTACCCCTGCGACGGCAACCCCTTCGGCTACCAGTGGTTCGGCATCTCCAGGCTCGATCCGCACCTGATGCTGGCCGGCGTACGCGGCGCGGCGCCGTTCGTCGAGGCGTTCCTCGACGAGAAGCTGGCCGAGTACGACCTGACCGAGGCCGACACCGCGCTGGTCGGCTTCTCGCAGGGCACGATGATGTCGCTGCATGTCGGCCTGCGCCGCGAGCGGCAGCTCGCCGGCATCGTCGGCTTCTCCGGCCTGCTGCCCGGCATCGAGACCTTGCCGGCCGAGATCAGGTCGAAGCCGCCGGTGCTGCTGATCCACGGCGACGCCGATCCCATGGTGCCGTTCGAGATGATGGATCGCGCCGAGACCGCGCTGAAAGCGCTGGGTATCGAGACCGACAGCTATGCAGCCCAGGGCGTCGGCCATTCGATCGACGGCCGCGGCCTGGAGAAATGCGCGCGCTTCCTGCTGCGCGTGTTCGGAGCAAGAGTCCCATGAGCGCGTTGAAAGAGAAGGTCGGCGACAACGCGGTCGTCGAGGGAACCGTCGCATCGGGCTTCGACGGCGTGGCGCAGGCCTTCATCCGGAACTTCCGCGAGCACGGCGAGGTCGGCGCCTCGGTCTGCATCTCCGTGGCTGGCGAGACCAAGGTCGATCTGTGGGGCGGGCTGGCCGATCCCAAGGCCAATCGCCCATGGACACGCGACACGGTGAGCGTGGTGTTCTCCTGCACCAAGGGCGCCACCGCGCTCTGCGCCCACGTGCTCTCGAGCCGCGGCCAGCTCGACATCGACGCGCCGGTAAAGGAGGTCTGGGAAGCCTTCGCCGCGCAGGGCAAGGAGCGCGTCACCACGCGCATGATGCTCGACCATTCCTCGGCCGTGCCGGCGCTGCGCGATCCGGTCGACAAGGACCTGTCCTACGACTGGCACTACATGACCAGCCGGCTGGCAGCCGAGGCGCCGTTCTGGGAGCCGGGCACGCGCAACGGCTATCACGGCTTCACCTTCGGCTGGACCGTGGGCGAGATGGTGCGCCGCGTCTCCGGCAAGTCTTTGGGCACGTTCTTCCAGGACGAGATCGCAAAGCCGCTCGGCATCGACTTCTGGATCGGCCTGCCGGAGACGATCGAGCCGCGCGTCGCGCCGATCATCGCCTTCGTCTATGCGGCGAAGGACGCGCGCACGCCGTTCATGGTGTCGCTGGCCAAGGAGCCGCAATCGATCGCCTCGCTGTTCTATTTCAACACCGGCAAGTGGCGCTCCGGCGGCGCCAACACCCGCGAGGGCCGTGCGGCCGAGATCGGCGCGGCCAACGGCGTCACCAACGCGCGCGGCCTGGCCGGCATGTATGCGCCCCTGGCCAATGGCGGCGGCCCGCTGGTCGACAAGGCGACGCTCGCGCGCATGGGCGAGGTGTCGATGGCGACGCATGACGATGCCACGCTGCGCATCCCCACCCGCTTCGCGCTGGGCTTCATGAAGTCGATGGACAACCGCAAGCGCAGCCTCGCACCCACGATCTGGGGCGAGGATTGCGACAGCGTGATCCTGGGGCCTTCTGCATTTGGACACGTCGGCGCCGGCGGCTCCCTGGGCTTCGCCGATCCGGCCAACGGCCTGTCCTTCGGCTACAGCATGAACCGCATGGGCCCCGGTCTGCTGCTCAACGAGCGCGGCCAGTCGCTGGTCGACGCGACCTACCGCGCGCTGGGCTTCACCTCGAAGGACGCCGGGGTGTGGACACGTTGAGCATCGTCCTGCGCGACGCCACATCGGAAGACCGGCCGTTTATGTTTTTCGCGCTCGCCCCGGGACAAGACCA
>CAYNOF010001294.1:0-5592 GCA_964398335.1 uncultured Rhizobiaceae bacterium | reverse complement strand
TCCGAGCCGGCGGGTGCACCGTCCGCCTTGTCTGATCTCGCGGTCGCGATCGACCGCGAGCGGCGGCGCGGACGCGGCGCGCAGTCCAACGCCAGCGGCCGCTATGAGGCGGAAGCGCGTGTCGCCTTCGACGACGGCTGGGGCTCGGCGGACGAGCGCGATCCGGTCAAGGTCAACCCGCATCCCGATGACGAGGAGCCGCCGCGCCTGGCGACCACGCTGACGCGCGACGCCAGCCGCACGGTGATCGCGCGCAACACCTCGCCCGACGTGCCGTTCGACCGCTCGATCAATCCCTATCGCGGCTGCGAGCACGGCTGCGTCTACTGCTTCGCCCGGCCCACGCACGCCTATCTCGGCCTGTCGCCCGGGCTCGATTTCGAGACCAAGCTGCTGTTCAAGCCGGACGCGCCGGCGCTCTTGCGCCAGGAGCTGTCGAAGCGCGGCTATCGCTGCGACGTGATCGCGATGGGCACCAACACCGATCCCTACCAGCCGGTCGAGCGCGATCTGAAATTGATGCGCGGCATCCTCGAGGTGCTGGCCGAGTTCAACCACCCGGTCGGCATCGTCACCAAGAACGCGCTGGTCACCCGCGACATCGACATCCTCGCCCCGATGGCCGCCAAGAACCTGGTGCAGGTCTTCCTCTCCGTGACGACGCTCGACCGTCACCTCGCCAACATCATGGAGCCGCGCGCCTCGACGCCGCCCAAGCGGCTGGCGGCGATCCGCACGCTCAACGAGGCCGGTGTGCCCTGCGGCGTGATGGCCGCCCCGATGATCCCGGCGATCAACGACCACGAGATGGAGGCCATCCTCGAGGCGGCGCACCAGGCGGGCGCGCTGCGCGCCGGCTACACCGTGCTGCGTCTGCCGCTGGAGATCGCCCAGCTCTTCGAGGAATGGCTGCGCGAGCACTTCCCTGATCGCGCCGAGCGCGTGCTGTCGCTGGTCCGGCAGATGCGCGGCGGCAAGCTCTACGATTCCGACTGGGGCCAGCGCATGACCGGCACCGGCACGCTCGCCCAGCTGATCCGCCAGCGCTTCGAGCTGGCGGCCAAGAAGTTCGAGTTCAACAAATTCCGTTACCAGCTCGACACCACGCAGTTCCGCGTGCCCGAGTCGCCGACGGCCAAGGACACGCGGCAGATGTCGCTGTTCTGATCGTTTCGAAGCCGGAAACGGCGCGGATCGCCATCGCCGGCATGGACTTGCCCCATGACGTACAGGGCTCGGGCGATCGGATCGATCGCCCGAAATCTTTTCGTGGTCTTGCGCACCCTGCCCCGCGAGTCAGTGAACCGACTCTCCACCACAATCGCCGAAGAGGTTTCGCCTTCATCGAGAGGCCGAATCAGGGTAGAACTATGCCAAAATAATGCTCGGTATAGTCGCGGAACCGTCATGCTCGGCCGATGCTGGTCCTGACCGACACCGGGTTGTTGGGGTGCGTTGGAGGTGCGTAGCGATGACGCCGTGGATGTCGAGTACCGACCGGCCTGGCAGCAGAGGCCGTATCTGGGGAGCGATCATCGGCGTCGGCGGCATCGCGGCAGCCATCGGCATGATCGTCTGGCGTCTCGGGGGCTCGATGTGACCCGCGAAAGCAGCGGCTAGTGCGGACCGACCTCGCTCAGCGCGGCATCGCGCATCTCGTTGAAGGCGCCGTACAGGGCGAAGGACTGCCGCTCGGGATAGGCGCCCGGACCCTTGATATCGAGCCGCAGCACGACGCCGTTGCGCATCTGCGCCAGCAGAGGCTGCGTCGGGATGGTGCAGATCCGGCCCGGGCAGCGCATCGCCATGGGCTCGTTGTCGTCGACCTGGATGCGCACGCTGGCGGGCTGCACGGCCAGCAGGAGGGCGAAGCGGTCGCCGGGCACGCCGTATGTCAGCGTCGCCTTGACCGTGTTCTCGCGGTAGTGGCCGATATAGCCGACGTCGAGCTCGACGCTGCAGCTCTTGCGGTCCTTGCGGCAGCGCACGTACCAGCCCTCCTGGGTCCTCGCCACAGCGTCGGCCGGAACGGTGCGCTTGAAGATCGGCCTGTAGGTGTCCGGGGCATAGAGCTTGCCGGCATCGTCCGTGCACCCGGCCAGCACCGCGGCCGCCATCACCACCGCCCAGAACCTGGCCATATCCCCCGTCCCCAAGAAGTCTTGGGCGACACGATACATCGGCACGCCATGGGCGCACAGGGCGTGTATGTTGGCGCCATGCAGCTCGCGCGAGTCCTCGCCGGCGCACCGTGAAGCCGGGCCAGGGGGCGAATTCACGCGCGAGGTAGGCCGCGAGATGCGCAAGA
The DNA here is from genome assembly GCA_964398335.1 of uncultured Rhizobiaceae bacterium. GTDB lineage: Bacteria > Pseudomonadota > Alphaproteobacteria > Reyranellales > Reyranellaceae > JAFAZJ01. Next base: position 3,284 of record CAYNOF010001294.1, on the reverse strand, counting down.
AGGCGGCGGCGGTCCGGCCGCCGTCGGGCTCGAGAGGATCGGGCTCGAGAGGAACTGAGGCGCGTCAGGCGGCTCTGGACTGGTCGATGCCGGCGACGTGCTGCAGCAGGGTGCGCAGCGGGAAGGGCTTGAGCAGCACCTCGGCCTGGCCGTTGACCAGCAGCGAGGTGATCTGCGGATCGTCGAGGAAGCCGGTGATCAGGATCAGGCGCGGGCGCGGCGAGAGGTGCGCCACGACCTCGTGCGCCAGCTGCAGGCCGGTGCCGTCGGGCAGGCGGATGTCGGTGATGATCAGCTCGAAGGGCTCGCTGCTCGCCAGGATGCGACGCGCCTCTTCCAGGGCGCCGGCCGTGGTGACGTCATGCCTGTAGCGGCGCAGGGTCTCGCTGAGTGTCTCCCGGAGATGGGCATCGTCGTCGACGAGCAGAATCCGCTGCGCGCGTCGTTCCATGTAGTCACCTGAACTATTCAGTAGAAATATGACTTGTCGGTACTATTCATATTAGAATCATCCAAAGCGGCGCGATCGGCAAGCCTGCAATGATCCGAATCGGAGTGCTCAGTGGCCGTGCAGGCAAGCCGCAGGAAACGCCCGCCGCGTTGGCGCGTCGAGGTCGCGCGAAAGCCGAGGAGGCCCGATTCGATGCGCCAAAGTCTTGTCCGCGCGGCCTTGTCGGCACTGGTCCTGAGCCTGCCGGCGCATGCCCTGGCGCAGAGCAACATCGTCCACGAGGTCCGCGGCGGCGTGCTGGCGCACGACGTGCCGATCTGGTCCAAGAGCCACGTCGAGAGCGGCGTATCGCTGAACGGCGAGATCGCCTTCGGACCGTCCTTCGCGCTGCTGGGCGGCAGGATCCGGCCGGTCGTGGGCGGCAGCATCGCCACCAACAGCGGCACCAGCCTGTTCTACGTCGACGCGCGCATCGAGTGGCAGCTCGACCGCGTCTTCTTCGCGCTCGGCCTGGGTCCGGCGATCCACACCGGCAATCTCGAGCGCCGCAGCTTCGCCGACCAGCGCAAGGCCCTGGGCTCGCGCGTGCTGTTCCACCCCTCGGCCGAGGTCGGCTTCCAGATCACGCCCGAGAACCGCCTCTCGGTCTATTACGAGCACATCTCCAACGCCTACCTCGCGCACCCCAATCCGGGACTCGACAATATCGGCGTGCGCATCGCCCACCGTTTCTGATCACCACGCATTGCCGTAGCCGGCGAATGCCGTGGGAATGCGCTTGATGTCCTGGATCACGTCGGGCGGCAGATCGGCGCCCTCCTCCGAGGTGGCGCTGGCCGAGACGGAGTCGCTGCCGGCAAATCTTTCGCGGATCGCCGCCGCGATCTCCTTGTGCGTGCCCACGGCGGCGAACAGGCGCACGACATCGTCGGAGATCTCCTTGGTCATGGCCGCCCACTGGCCCTGCTTGGACATCGCATTGAGCTTGCGGCCGAGATCGCCCAGCCCATGCGCCTCCAGCACCGGCCAATAGGCCGGCGTCGAACCGTAGAAGCCCACGCGCATGCGCACCCAGTCGACCTTCTTGGCGACGTCCTCTTCGGTCGCGCCCGTGGCGACGAAGCCGCCGCCATGGATCTCGAAGTTCTCGCGCCTGCGCCCGCTCCTGGCCCAGCCCTCGGCCAGCCTGGGCATCACCGTCTGCTCGAGATAGGTGCGCGTGCAGAAGGCATGCAGGCGCACGCCGTCGGCCACCTCGCCGGCAAGCCGCAGGGTGTGCGGCCCCACCGCCGCGAGCGTCACCGGCACCATCGGCAGGTGCAGCGATTCCGGCGTGAAGTTCGGCGTCATCAGCGTGAAGCGGTAATGCTCGCCCTCGAACTTCAGCTTCTCGCCGGTCTCCCAGCAGCGCCAGATCGCGCGCATCGCCTTGACGTACTCGCGCAGCCGCGGCGCCGGCGGCGTCCATTTCACCGAGAAGCGGTTCTCGTTGTGCGCGCGCACCTGCGGACCGATGCCCAGCACGAAGCGCCCGCGCGAGGCGAGCTGCAGGTCCCACGACGTGCTCGCCGTCACCATCGGGCTGCGTGGAAAGGCGATCGCCACGCCGGTGGCAAGCTGCAGTTTCTCGGTGGCGACCGCGGCGACGCCCAGCGACAGGAACGGCTCGTGCCGGTTCTCCAGCGTGACCACGCCGTCATAGCCCTGCGCCTCGGCCGCCTTGGCCGCATCGGCCACCAGGCGCAGATCGCGCTGCGGCAGGGTCGTCATGATGCGCATTAGGTCCTCCTCGTCCTGGCCGCTACGATAGCACCGGCCAAAGACCATGGAGCCGCCATGCAGTTCGGCATCGTCGCCATTCCCTCCGTGCGCGAGGCGGACGGGCTCATCGACCGCAGCATCGACTTCGCCCGACGCGTCGAGCGCCTGGGCTTCAGCGGCCTGTGGACCACCGACGCCTTCGGCCGCGGCTTCCCGACGGTCGATCCGCTGATGCTGCTGAGCGCGGTGTGCGACGCGACCAGGACGATCGAGCTGGGCACCTGCGTCGTGCAGGTGCCGATCCGCCATCCGGTCGAGCTGGCGCATCGCGTGCAGACCCTGAACCTGCTGTCACGCGGCCGCTTGCGGCTGGGCGTCGGCAGCGGCTCGACCAAGCACGATTTCGACACCGTTCAGGTCGACTACACGCGCCGTTTCAAGCTGCTGCCCGAACACCTCGCGGTCATGCGCAAGGTCTGGGCCGGCGAGTCCGTCTACGGCCCGGCGCACAGCGTCTGGCACGGTACCGAAGGCGGCCCGCCGGTCTATCTCGGCGCGTGGCGCAGCCAACGCTGGATCGATTACGCGGTCCAGCACTGCGCCGGCTGGATCGCCTCGGGCATCCACGGCGCGATCGAGGACCTGCCGATCGGCCTCGACATGTTCCGCAAGGCCGGCGGCAAGCGCGCCATCCTCGCCAACATCTTCACCGACCTGCGTCCCGACCCGCCGCGCGTCCCGGCGCACGCCAAGGTGACGCTGATCTGCGGCAAGGCCGAAGCCCGCGAGCGCCTGCGCCGCATCGCCGATCTCGGCTTCGACGACGCGCTGCTGATCGTGCCCATGGGCGCTCCCATTACGCCGCGAACAATCCGTCCGCGACACCCTCCGCCTGGCGCTGCACCAGGCGGCGGTAGATGCCGTCCTTGCGCTGCATCAGCGCCGCATGACTGCCGTCCTCGACGATGCGGCCGTCGTCGAACACCAGGATGCGATCGAGCGTGCGCACCGTCGACAGGCGGTGCGCGATCACCAGCGTGGTGCGGCCGTGCATCAGCCGCTCCATCGCGTC
>CAYNOF010001293.1:0-14602 GCA_964398335.1 uncultured Rhizobiaceae bacterium | reverse complement strand
AGGTAGCGGCTACGGGTGGCGAGGGCGACAGGCGGCCGTCGAACGTGCCGGCGGTAGTCGGTCTTGATAAACAACGGACCCTCGAAACGGCGCCAATCTAGCACTTTGCATCCCATTCGCAATGCCGGAATGGTGACAATTCGACGATGGTCGGGGGGCCGAAACGCGAACGCCCCGCCGGTCATGGCGGGGCGTCTGGAGGTCATCGGCAGCGACCGGGTCAGCCGGCGGCGACGATCTTCTTGGTCGCTTCGACCAGGCCCTTCACCGCGGCGACCGACTTGTCGAACATCGCCTTCTCCTCGGCGGTGAACGACACCTCGACGATGCGCTCGATGCCGCCCGCGCCGATCACGACGGGGACGCCGATATAGAGGCCGTTGACGCCGTACTGGCCGGTCAGCAGCGCGGCGCAGGGCAGCAGGCGCTTCTTGTCCTTCAGATAGCTCTCGGCCATCTGGATCGCCGAGGCGGCCGGCGCATAGAAGGCCGAGCCATTGCCCAGCAGGGCGACGATCTCGCCGCCGCCGTCGCGGGTGCGCTGGACGATCTTGTCGAGCTTCTCCTGGGTGGTCCAACCCATCTTCACCAGGTCGGGCAGCGGGATGCCGGCGACCGTCGAGTAGCGGATCAGCGGCACCATGGTGTCGCCGTGGCCACCGAGCACGAAGGCGCTGACGTCCTCGACCGAGACCTTGAACTCCTCGGCCAGGAACCAGCGGAAGCGCGCCGAGTCGAGCACGCCGGCCATGCCGACGACGCGGGAAGCCGGGAAGCCGGTGACCTCCTGCATCAGGCCGACCATGGCGTCGAGCGGGTTGGTGATGACGATGACGAAGGCGTTGGGCGCGTTCTCCTTGATGCCCTTGCCGACGGCGTTGATCACCTTGGCGTTGATGCCGATCAGATCGTCGCGGCTCATGCCCGGCTTGCGCGGCACGCCGGCGGTGACGATCACCACGTCGGCGCCCTTGATGTCGGCGTAGTTCGAGGTGCCGCTGTAATGGGCATCGAACTTCGCCACCGGCGACAGCTCGACGAGGTCGAGCGCCTTGCCCTTGGCGGTGCCCTCGGCGGCGGGGATGTCGAGCAGGATGACGTCGCCCAGCTCCTTCTGGCCGGCGAGCAGCGCCAGCGTGCCACCGATCTGCCCCGCGCCGACGAGCGCGATCTTCTTGCGTGCCATGGTGATGTCTCTCCGTGTCGGGAAGGCGCGTCGCAGGGCGGCGCAGGAAAATGACGCGGCGCCATAGCGCGATTCGCCAACAGCGGCAAGGCACCCGCCTGGAGCGCGCGGCTGCCCTGTGCGCGAAGATCGGCGGAACGGCGACGGAGGCCGGCCGCCGGGCGGACCGCCGCCATCTGGCTGCCTGCGAACGCCGCCCCGCTTGCCGATCCTCTTCAAGCCGGTCGGGCAGCCAGCATCGCCAGGATTGCGATCGCCAGGACGCAGATGAAGAAGGCGGTGAACGCGCCGATGAACGTCCGGCGGATCGGCGCTGCTTCGGGCTTGAAGTTCGCGGCGTTGAACCACTCGATGCCGCGAAACAGCATGGCGCTGGCCGGCAGCCGGCCGCTCAGCATGCCGAACATGCGGATGCCGCTCGTCAACGCCACCAGCCACGAGACGAAGGCGATGGCGGCCACGGCGTAGATGATGAACGTCATGCCTTGTGCGCCCCGATATGCTCGAGCAGCAGCTCGTTGATGCGGTCAGGCACCTGGTCGGTCGCGAAATGACCGATGCCTGGCAGGACCACGAAGCGGCAGGGAGCGCTGACGCAGGATGCCGTGCCTTCGGCGGCCATGCGGCTGACCGAATGATCGGCGTCGCCCCAAACGTAGAGCGTCGGCACCGTGATCTCGGCCTGCAGATCGATGCGCAGATCCTTCTGCGCGCGATACCATGCCAATGCCGCCTCCATGGCCTGCGGTGTGCCGAGCACCGAGACGTAGAGCTCGACCGCGTCGGCGGGCACGCCGGCCTCGGCGAGGGTGCGGCGCAGGCGATGCGCGCCGTCCTCGGTCAGCAGCTTCGCGGTGTCGGGATTGAGGAAGGCACGGTGATGGCGCGAGCGATGCTTCTGATCGTTGTCGGCCGCCTGCAGGGCGCGCGCGAAGGCGGCCGGATGCGGGCGCGACAGGATGCTGAGTGATGCAAGACGCTCGGCGCCGAACCAGGCGCCCAGGCCCCACGACACCTGGCCGCCCCAGTCATGGCCCACGAGGTGGAAGCGCTTCGCACCGCCGCCGCAGGCCTCGACGATGTTGAGGCCGTCCCGCACCAGGTTGCTGTAGCTGTAGTTCGAGAGGTTGGCCGGATCGGGCCGCGCGCCGGGCGAGTAGCCGCGCTGATCCGGCGCAATCGCGCGATAGCCGGCGGCCGCCAGCGCCGGCACCTGCGCACGCCAGGTGTGCCGGGACTGCGGAAAGCCGTGCAGCAGCAGGACGATTTCGCCGGACTCGGGGCCTTCGATCCACGCGTCGAAGGTCAGCCCGTCCTTCGTGGTGATCTTGCGCAGCTCGAGCATCGGCGGACTCCCCGAACAGGGACGCACAAGGGTCGCACAAGCGAACGGGAGCGTCGACATCTCGACGCTCCCGCCCCGTCGAAATCCGTCTGCGCGTGCCCAGCGATCAGACGCCGTTTTCCTTGAACCACGCCACGGCGCGCTTCCAGCCGTCCTCGGCCTGCTCCTTGCGATAGGTCGCGCGATAGTCGGCGTTGAAGCCGTGCGGCGTGTCGGGATAGGTGTGGATCGTCGACTTGCCGGCCGCCGGCGTGCCGGCCGCCTTCAGCGCCTCGCGCATCTTGTCGACGGTGTCGTTGGGGATGCCCGCGTCGGCACCGCCATAGAGGCCAAGCACCGGGCCCTTGAGATCCTTGACGATGTCGATCGGGTGCTTCGGATTCATCTCGTTGGTCGGCCCCATCACGCGGCCGTACCACGCCACACCCGCCTTCACGGCCGGATTGTGCGCGTCATACAGCCAGACGATGCGGCCGCCCCAGCAGAAGCCGGTGATGCCGAGCTTCGCGGTATCAGCCTTGCCCTCGCCCTTGGCGAAGTCGACGCAGGAATCGAAATCGCCCATGACCTGCGCATCCGGCACCTTGCTCACCAGCTCGCTCATCAGCTTGGGGATGTCGGTATAGGTCTTGGGATCACCCTGGCGGAAATAGAGTTCCGGTGCGATGGCGTACCAGCCGGCCTTGGCGAAGCGGCGCACCACATCGGCGATGTGCTGATGCACGCCGAAGATCTCCTGCACCACCAGCACGACGCCGAAGCCCTGGCCGGTGGCCGGCATCGCACGATAGGCCGGCATCTCCTTGCCGTCCTTGGTCTTGACCTTCACCTCGCCGGCGGTGAGCCCGTCGGCCGGCGTGACGATCATGGTCTGCGCCTGCACCGGATGCGCCGCCAGCGCGAAACCCACGCCCAACGCACCACCGGTCGTGGCCAACAGGTCGCGCCGCGAGACATTGCTGTCCGTCGCCGCGATAAACCGATCTCCATCCATGGCTTGCCTCCTGCACCGTATCATTCGGATGGATGAACACGCGCGCGGCGAGCCTATTTCGCCCCTCGAACGACCGCCCATCACTTTCCGGCGAGACCCTGCGCCTTGAGATAGGCCTCGACATCGGCACCCCAGATGGCGGGCCGCGCGTTGATGAAGTGTCCGTTCATGCCCTCGGGCGCGGGATACTGCTTGAAGCTGCCCTTGCCGCCGGCGGCCTCGAAAGCCGCGAAGTTCTCCCGGCTGTGTTCGAGCGGATAGAACGAATCGCCGTCGGCATAGAGCCACAGCGTGTCGACCGGCGAGCTGGCACCGCGCCTGAAGAGCGTCGCGTTGACATCGTTGACGCAGCGCGCGCTCACCCAGCCGCCGACGAAATTGATCACGCCGCGATAGTCGCCCGAGCGGCGCCCGGCATGCGCCACGCTCAGGATGCCGCCGCGCGATAGATCTGCATGTGCAGCTTCACCGTCTCGCCATCGATGGTCAGCGGCACCATCCGGCTTTCCTGCGGCTCGGCGGGCAGCGCGACCACCAGTGCCAGGACGGCGGCGAGCCGGGCCTTCATGGCTTGGCGGGCGCCTCGTCGGTCTCGGCGATGTGGTCGAGCGCGAGGTATTCGGGCGACTGCATCTCCATCAGGCGCGACACCGTACGCTCGAACTCGAAGGTGCCGTCGCCCTCGGTGTAGAGCTTCTCCGGCGGCGCCTCCGCCGAGCAGATCAGCTTGACCTTCTTCTCGTAGAGGGCATCGATCAGGGTGATGAAACGCCAGGCGCGATCGCGGTTCTTCGCCGTGAGCCTGGGGATGTCGCGCAGCAGCACCGTATGGAAGTGCTCGGCGATGCAGAGATAGTCGGCCGCGCCCATCGGCTTGCCGCACCAATCCTCGAAGCGCGCCATGGCGACGCCCGGCGCGGCAAGCGGCACGATCACGTCGCGGCCCTGCGTGCGCAGCACGCGCCTGGCGCCCTGCGTGTCGTTGGTCAGCGCGGCGAAATCCTCCTCGAGCTTGCGATCGGCCCAGGGGCCCGCCGGCACCAGGTACTTGTCCATCTCGCGCAGGCGCGCCATGCGGTAGTCGCGGCCGGTGTCGAGCGCGTGGACCTCCAGCTTGGCCTTGAGCAGATCGATGAAGGGCTGGAAGCGGTCGCGCTGCAGGCCGTTCTTGTAGAGGTCGTCGGGGATGCGGTTCGACGTCGTGACGACGGTCACGCCCTCCTCGAACAAGGTCGCGAACAGGCGCCACAGGATCATCGCATCGGCGATGTTGGTGACCTGCATCTCGTCGAAGCACAGCAGGCGCGCATCGACGGCGATCTCGCGCGCCACCGGCACGATCACGTCGGCTTCCGGCGGCGCGCCCTTGGCGGCCCGCGCCTGGCGGCGCTCGAACAGCCGGCGATGGACCTCGAGCATGAACTCGTGGAAATGCGCGCGGCGCTTCTTCTCGACCGGCGCCTCGGTGAAGAAAAGGTCCATCAGCATCGACTTGCCGGTGCCCACGGGACCCCAGATGTAGATGCCCGGCGGCCCAGCCACCGGCGCCGGCTTGCGCGCGAAGCCCAGCCGCGCCAGCAGGCCACCGCTGCTGGGCTTCTCCGGCTGGACATCGCGCAGCCGCTCCCACAGCGCCTGCAGCCGCTCGGCCGCCTCGCGCTGGCGCGGGTCGGGCTTGAAGATGCCGGCGTCGAGACGCGCCTCCAACGCCGCCAACGGACCCTTGCCGGTGACGAGAGGCGGCGGAACGGAGGGGGACGCTTCAGCGACGCTCATGTTGCGCCGCCATACCTAGCGGATCGCAGCACCGGTGCAAGCGCGGAGTCGTGACAAAGATCAGGCGTCGGCCGGCGCGGCACCCTGCGGGTGCAGCACGTCGTAGTTCCGGTTCTGATACCAGATCATATAGTCGGTATAGAGCGTCGTCGGGTACTTCGCCGGCCGCTCGGCCGAGACGCAGGTCGGCACCGGCTCGATCGGCACGTCGATATTGGCGTCGATGAAGAACGGCAGCGCGTAGCGCTCGCCGCCGGAACGGTTGATCACGCGGTGCGGCGTGGCCAGGAAGCGGTCGTTGGTCCAACGCTGCAGGAACTGCCCGCCGTTGACGACGAAGGTGCCGGGGATCGCCGGCGCGTCGATCCAGCGGCCGTCCTGGGTCTTGATCGCCAGGCCGGGCACGTCGTTCTGCGGCAAGAGCGTCATGAAGCTGGTGTCGGTGTGCGGCGCCAGGCCGAACTCGCCGTTCACCAGCACCTCGTGCTTCGGATAGTGGGTCATGCGCAGCGTGTACTGCGGGTCGACGAAGGCCTTGGCGAAGAAATCCGCCGGCAGATCGAGCGCGCGGGCATAGATCGGCGTCAGCGACACCGCCAGCCGCTCCATCCGCTGGCAATAGGCCAGCACCGTGTCGCGGAAACCCGGCACGTTGCGCGGCCAGCGGTTGACGCCGCGGAAGCGGCGGTTGGCCAGCACGTCGGGATGATCCGCCGGCAGCTCGCGCTTGACGAAGAACGCCTCGTTGAGGTTCGGCTTGGTGTCGGCCTGCACCGTCGACGTGCGCAGCGTGTTGCCGCGCATCGGCATGTAGCCGGCATTGTGCTGGTCGATCTTCAGCGCCAGCTTGTCCTCGATCGGCTGGGCATGGAACGCCTTGGCCGCCCAGAACGCCGCATCGATCTGCGCCTGCGGCACGCCATGGTTGGCGATGAAGTAGAAGCCGACATTCTCCAGCGCGAAACGCAGCTCGGCGGCCAGCGTCTCGAGCGCGCCCGGCTTGCCGGCGAGATACGGCCCCAGGTCGAGCAACGGGATCTCGCCGTCGCGCGCCTGCACCGAGCTCATCGAGGCCATCAAGCCGTCCATCGCTGCCTCCTGCTACGCTACTGACCTACTGGGCGGCGATGCGCGCCGCCGGACCGAAGCTGCTTTCCAGCTCGCGGCGGATGCGCACCGCCAGGAGCGATTCATCGATCGCGACGTCGGCATAGGTCAACGACTGACCTGCCTTGATCGGGCGCAGCAGCTTCACGTTATGCGCAAGGCCCAGCGGCAGCGCGCCGACCGCGAGCGACTTGGGCGCCGGGAACAGCTTGCCGTAGACCGTGTAGCCGCCCTCGCCGTCGAGCATCTCGCCGGCCGCGAGGTCGCGCTTGGCGGTGGCGATCACGTCGGCATGGAAGCCGGTGGCGCAGCCCGTCGGCTCGCGCCGCAGGCCGACCGAAGCGACCGAGATGCCGACCTCCAGCCCGATCAGGTGCCAGCGCTTGTACATCACCGAGTGCCGGCCGCTGGGGTCAGTGCACAGCATGTACTCCTCGAAGCAGTTCTTCTGGTACTCGGTCGACGCCTCGAACACGACCCAGACGCCCTTGCGGATCTCGTATTCAATCGGCGTGCCATCCAGCCGCATCGAGCTGGCGCATTCGACCTGGCCCTTGTGATCGAGCAGGCCGCCTTCCGAGCGCGGCCGCATCACCGTCGGCAGCTCGTCGACCGAGCAGGGCGGAAAGGCGAGCCCGTCCGGCGCCGGCGTCAGCCCGGTGGCGTTGCACACGGCGGTGCTCTCGATCGCCGGCTTCGAGCCGTCGAGGACGGAGTTGAACATCTTGGGGTTCAACCCGCCGCGCTTGGCCTGCTCCGCGTTCAGCCCCCAGTGCTGCCACACCGTCTCCGGCGTCGACTGCGCGTAGTGCGGCAGCCACTTGTGGCCGCGACCCGCCGCCGTCACCGAGAAACCCGAGGCGCGCGCCCAGTCGACCAGCTCGCAGATCAGCGCCGGCTGATCGCCATAGGCGAGGCTGTAGACCACGCCCGCCTCGGCCGCGCGCTTGGCCAGCAGCGGACCGCAGAAGGCATCCGCCTCGACCGTGACCATCACCACGTGCTTGCCGTTGCGGAACGCCTCGAGCGCATGCTCGACGGCGGCGACCGGATCGCCGGTGGCCTCGACGATGATGTCGATCTCGGGATGCGCGACCAGCGCCCGCCAGTCGTCGCCGAGATGCGTGTTGCCGTGCCGCCGCGCCTCGGCCAGCGACACCGCGCCGGTGACCTCGGGCTTCCAGCCCAGCCGCGCGAGGTTCTCCTTCGCACGCGTCGGTGAGATGTCGGCGATGCCGACCAGATGGATGCCCGGCGTGGTCGGGATCTGCGACAGATACATCGAGCCGAACTTGCCGGCGCCGATCACGCCGATGCGCAGCGGCTTGCCCTCGGCGGCGCGGCGCTGAAGCATGCTGTGGAGGTTCATCGTGCTGTCTCCTACTCCGCGGCGCGGCGGGTGGCGGCCTGGAAGACGCAGTCCTCGCTCCAGGCGTCGATCGGCGTGAAGTCGCGATGCGCGATGTATGCCGGGCGCTTGAAGCGGCGGATGGCGTTGGAGACCGCGTTGTAGGTGACATACACGATCTGGCGGTCCCACGGCGACATGTTCGGCGGGCTGCCGTGCACCAGGGTGCCGTGGAAGAAGATCGCCGAGCCCGGACCGCCCTTGGGCGCGACGATGCCGCCCTGCTCCACCAGCTTGGCGATGGTGTCGTTGTCGATCACCCACAGCGGATAGGATGTCGTGGTGAGATCGTGCCTGGCCTCGATCGCGCCCTTCCTGTGCGACTTCGGGATGAACCATAGCGGGCCATTGAACTCGTTGACCTCGTCGAGGAACACCGCGAGGTTCATGGCACGCGCCTCGGGCATGTCGTCGTCGGCCTTCCAGGTGCCGTAGTCCTGGTGCCACTGCCAGACGTCGCCGTCGAAAGCGGCCTTTCCGTTGAGCTTGAACTGATGGATGTAGGTGCGGTCGCGCAGCATCTGCTCGGCCGGCTCGACGAAGCGCGGATGATGGATCAGCGCCTCGAAGACGCGATTGTAGGTGTGCACGGCGAAGGCGGTGCGCACGACGTCACCGGTCTTCTCCCGCACGTTCTCCTCGCGACGCTGCGCGAGGATGCCCGGCACCTCGCCCTTGAGGATCGCCATCTCCTCGGCCGGGAAATAGTCGGGGAAGAAGAGGTAGCCCTCTTCGTCGAACTGCCTGAGCTGCTCGGGCGTGAGTTTCATCGTTCCGCTCCCTTGAATTCGTCCTTGGTTTCGAGTGACGGCGCGAGGCGCTCGGCGCCGCCATGGGCATGCGCTGCCGCGAGCTCGGCGGCGCGCTCGCCATTGCCGTCCATCAGCGCGGCGAGGATCGCGGCGTGCTCGCGCCAGACCCATTCGTAGGCTTCGGGACCGCGCAGCACCGCGCCCATCACCCGGCGCAGATGCCGCCAGTGCGGTGCCGCCGTCTCGGCGAACAGCGGGTTGCCCGAGGCCTCGTAGAGGAAGAGGTGGAAGTCGATATCGGCGGCCAGTAGCGCGGCCGCGTCACCCGACTCCATGGCACGGTGACCGGCGTCCAGCAGCTTCCGTCCGCGCGCGCGCAATCCATCGTCCATGCGCCCTGCCGCCAGCCGGCAGGCTGCGCCGTCGAGCGCCGCGCGCACCTCGTAGAGGCGTTGGACATGCACCGGATCGAGCGGCGCCACCATCACGCCCTTGCGCCCGGCATCGACGATCAGCCCCTGCCGCTTCAGCAGCAGCAGCGCCTGCAGCACCGGCTGACGCGACACGCCGAAGCGCTCGGCCAGGCCCTCCTGCGTCACCCGCTCGCCCGGCGCCAAGGTGCCCGCCGCGATCGCATCCGAGAGCGCGTCATAAACACGCTGGGCCAGATCGGGCGGCGCGGCGAGGCGATCCAGAGGCATGAATGTATTCTGTATACAGAACTCGGAGACGCGCAAGGACCAGTTGGGACAGGATCACTTACCGAATGCCGAGGTTACGCAGGCGGTCGATGCGGGCGGCGGTGTCGGGGTGGGTCGCCATCAGCGCCGTGGTGCGCTCGGTCATCTTGTGGATCGGGTTGATGATGAAGAGATGCTCGGTGGCCTTGCTGACGCCGGGGAAGGTGTTGGTGCCGGTGTCGATCTTCTGCAGCGCCGAGATCAGGCCGGCCGGGTTGCGGGTGAAGCGCACCGAGGTGGCGTCGGCGAGGTACTCGCGCTGGCGCGACACCGCCATGCGCACCAGGTTGGCGGCCAGCGGCGCCAGCAGGGCGAAGATGAACAGGATCACCATCAGGATCGCGGCACCGCCGCCGCCCTTGTTGTCGCGATCGCGGTCGCGGCGGCCGCCGATGCCCCATTGCGTGCCGCGCAGGATCAGGTCGGCGATCAGCGCGATCAGCCCGACGGTGACGCCGACGATGGTCATGTAGCGCGTGTCGAGATTGGCGACGTGGCCCATCTCGTGGCCGATCACCCCCTGCAGTTCCTCGCGGTTCAGCGTGTTCAGCAAGCCGCGCGTCACGCCGATCGCCGAATTCTGCTCGGAGGTCCCGGTGGCGAAAGCGTTGAGCGCCTCGGTTTCCACGACATAGATGCGCGGCGGCCGGCGGCCGGCGGCGATCGCGAGTTCCTCGACGACGTTGTAGAGCTGCGGCTCCTGCTCCTTGGTGACCTCGTTGCCGCCGGTCATCGCCAGCACCATGCGATCGCCGAAGCGCATCGAGATCCAGCTCCAGCCCAGGCTCACCGCCGCCACGGCAATGGCGCACCAGAAACCCCAGCGACTGAAGAACCAGATGGTCCGCGGCGCATAGTAAGAGTCCGGTGCGGCGTGGTTGGCCTCGAGCGCCCAGCCGGCGAGATAGCCCAGCCCGCCCGCGAGCACGGTCAACGTCGCCAGCAGGATGGTCGTGGCGCGCTGGTTCGCGCGTTGCGCCGAGTAGAAGTCGGTGGCGCCGATCGCGGTGGGCGCAAGCTCGACCACGTGTGGCCTAGCGCAGCTTGACCTGCGGCACGGCCTTCTCGGTCTCCGGCACGGCGAAGTGCTCGCGCGGCTGGAAGCCGAACTGGCGCGCGATCAGGTTGTTGGGGAACATCTGCAGCGCGTTGTTAAAGGCCATGACGCTGTCGTTGTAGAACTGGCGCGCGAAGGAGATCTTGTTCTCGGTCGCCGTCAGCTCCTCCTGCAGGGCCATGACGTTGGTGTTGGCCTTGAGGTCGGGGTAGGCCTCGGTCAGCGCCAGCAGCCGACCGGTGGCGACGGTCAGCGCGTTCTCGGCCTGGGAGATCTCGGCCGGCCCCTTGGCCGTCAGCGCGTGGTTGCGTGCCTCGATCACGGCCTTGAGCGTCTCCTGCTCGTAGCCCATCGCGTCCTTGACCACCTGTACCAGGTTGGGGATCAGGTCGTGGCGGCGCTTGAGCTGCACATCGATCTGCGACCAGGCGTTGTCGACCTGGTTCCTCGAGCCGACCATGCGGTTGTAGGCACTGATCGCCCACAGCACGAGGGCGACGACCACGCCCAGAAGGATCCAACCGCCCAGTCCCATTGCTCTCCCCCGGCTCAATGCATAATGTGAGCATGCGCCCATTTTGTCGGGAATGCAGCCGAATTCGATGCCGACGGCGATGGCCCGGCCGGCAAGGGGTTCATTTGACAGCAATCATGTAATATATTGACCGTGGAGGGCCGGCGCATGGGGCTCCTTCCGGACGATAGTTGGGGCCATATGAACATGAACAGAATTCTCACTTGTCTCGCGATCGCGCTGGCGGTCGGCGCCTGCGAGCCGCGCGGAGGCGGGGGAGCGGCGGCACCGGCTGCGGCACCGGGCGTTGGCGCGGCCTCCATCCAGTATCAAACGCCGCAAGGCCAGCAGACCTACGTCCTGCCCTCGACCGAGAACGCCTGCGCGCCCGAGCCGCAGCGTTTCGTCTCGATCATCGGCGAGGTGACTTTTCGCGTGAAGGACTGCGTCAAGGACGAGTGGGATTACTACCCCGAGTCGCAGCGCACCCGCATCGATGCCCTGGTCAAGCAGTGCCAGACCAAGTGCGCCGCGGCAGGCCGCTGACGCGTCGACTTATACCGACCGTTCGACCAGCATCTTCTTGATCTCGGCGATCGCCTTCGCCGGGTTCAGGCTCTTCGGGCAGGTCCTGGTGCAGTTCATGATGGTGTGGCAGCGATAGAGCCGGAAGGGATCTTCCAGCGCATCGAGCCGCTCGCCCGTCGCCTCGTCGCGCGAATCGACGATCCAGCGATAGGCCTGCAGCAGCACCGCCGGTCCGAGGTAGCGCTCGCCGTTCCACCAGTAGCTCGGGCAGCTCGTGGTGCACGAGAAGCACAGGATGCACTCCCACAGCCCGTCGAGCTTGGCGCGCTCCTCCGGGCTCTGCAGCCGCTCGCGCTCCGGCGGCGGCGTGTCGTTCTTCAGCCACGGCTCGACCGAGGCGAGCTGGGCGTAGGCGACGTTGAGGTCGGGCACCAGGTCCTTGATCACCGGCATGTGCGGCAAGGGCGCGATCTTGATGTCGCCCTTCACCTCGTCGATGAACTTGGTGCAGGCCAGCGTGTTCGTGCCGTCGATGTTCATCGCGCACGAGCCGCACACGCCCTCACGGCAGGAGCGGCGGAAGGTCAGCGATGAATCGACCTCGTTCTTGATCTTGATCAGCGCGTCGAGGACCATCGGCCCGCACGCGTCGAGATCGACCTCGTAGGTGTCCCAGCGCGGGTTCTTGCCGTCGTCGGGGCTCCAGCGATAGACCCTGAACGTCTTGACGTTCTTGGCGCCATCGGGCGCCTTGTAGGTCTCGCCGTCCTTGCGGATCTTGGAATTGGCGGGCAGGGCGAACTCGGCCATCTCTTCCTCTCGTGTCCGCGCTGGCTCAGTACACGCGCGCCTTGGGCGGGAACGACTGCACGTCGTTGGTCATCGGCTGCAGCTTCACCGGCCGGTAGTCGATGCGCGTCTTGCCGTCTTCCTCGACCCAGGCCACGGTGTGCTTCAGCCAGGTCTGGTCGTCGCGCTCGGGGAAATCCTCGCGCGCATGCGCGCCGCGGCTTTCCTGGCGGTTGGCGGCCGAGCGGATCGTCGCCTGCGCCTGCAGGATCAGGTTCTCGAACTCCAAGGTCTCGACCAGGTCGGAGTTCCAGATCAGCGAGCGATCCTTGACCGCAATGTCGGGCTTGCCGCCGAAGACCTTGTCCATCTTGGCGCAGCCCTCGTCGAGCGACTGCTGGGTGCGGAACACGGCGCAATCGTTCTGCATGGTCTTCTGCATCTGGTCGCGCAGCACCGCCGTGGGCGAGCCGCCCTTGGCATGGCGCAGGCGATCGAGACGCGCGATGGCGTTCTCGCCGGCATTGGGCAGCGGCTTGTGCGCGGCACCGGCCTGCACCACCTCGCCGGCGCGGACCGAGGCCGAGCGGCCGAAGACCACGAGGTCGAGCAGCGAGTTCGAGCCCAGGCGGTTGGCGCCGTGCACCGAGACGCAGGCGCCCTCGCCGATCGCCATCAGGCCGGGCACGACGTGGTTGGGATCGCCGTCCTTGATGGTGACGACCTCGCAGCGGAAGTTCGTCGGGATGCCGCCCATGTTGTAGTGGCAGGTCGGCAGGATCGGGATCGGCTGCTTGGTGACGTCGACGCCGGCGAAGATGCGCGCGGTCTCGGCGATGCCCGGCAGGCGCTCGTGAATGACCTTGGGGTCGAGATGCTCGATGTGCAGGTCGATGTACTCGCCCTTGGGTCCGCAGCCGCGGCCTTCGCGGATCTCGATGGTCATCGAGCGCGAGACGACGTCGCGCGAGGCGAGGTCCTTGGCCGACGGTGCGTAGCGCTCCATGAAGCGCTCGCCGTTGGCGTTGGTGACGTAGCCGCCCTCGCCGCGCACGCCCTCGGTGATCAGGCAGCCGGCGCCGTAGACGCCGGTCGGGTGGAACTGGATGAATTCCAGGTCCTGGACCGGCAGGCCGGCGCGCAGCGCCATGCCGCCGCCGTCGCCGGTGCAGGTATGGGCCGAGGTCGCGGTCTGGTAGGCGCGGCCATAGCCGCCGGTCGCCAGCACCACCATGTGGGCGCGGAAGCGATGGATCGTGCCGTCGTCGAGGTTCCACGCCATGACGCCGCGGCAGACGCCCTCGTCCATGATCAGGTCGAGCGCGAAGTACTCGATGAAGAACTCGGCGTGGTTGCGCAGCGATTGCTGGTAGAGCGTGTGCAGCATGGCATGGCCGGTACGATCGGCGGCGGCGCAGGTGCGCTGGGCGATGCCCTTGCCGAACTCGGTGGTCATGCCGCCGAACGGACGCTGGTAGATCTTGCCCTCGGGCGTGCGGCTGAACGGCACGCCATAATGCTCGAGCTCGATGATCGCGGGGATCGCCTCGCGGCACATGTACTCGATGGCGTCCTGGTCGCCGAGCCAGTCCGACCCTTTCACGGTGTCGTACATGTGCCAGCGCCAGTCGTCCGGGCCCATGTTGCCGAGCGCCGCCGAGATGCCGCCCTGCGCCGCCACGGTGTGGCTGCGGGTCGGGAACACCTTGCTGATGCAGGCGGTCTTCAGGCCCTTGGCGGCGATGCCAAAGGTGGCGCGCAGGCCCGCGCCGCCGGCGCCGACCACGACCACGTCGTAGGTGTGATCGACGACCTTGTAGGCGCGATCGCCGATGTTGACTGTGCCGGGCGTGCCGCCGGGCGTCTTGGCCTCGTCGAGGGGCATCGCACTAACCTCCGAACGCCATGCGGAACATGGCGACCACCGCCGCCACCGCGAGCAGGACTGCGAGGCACTTGATCAGCAGGATCGAGCCGATCTTGGCGCCCTCGCTATGGACGTAGTCCTCGATCACCACCTGCAGGCCGAGCGCCGCGTGCCACAGGCCGAACAGGATGGTCAGGATCAGCATGACCATGGTGACCGGCGAGGACACCCAGGCGCGCACATGCGCCTGGTCGGCCGGCGCGTTGAGGATCAGCGAGACTGAGAACCAGATCGTCAGCAGGATCAGCGCCACGGCGGAGACGCGCTGGTGCCACCAGTGCTGCGTGCCGGACTTGGCGGAGCCGAGGCCGCGCACGCGCGCGACGGGGGAGCGAAGGTCGGCCATCGGATCACCTCACCGCGTAGGCCAGCAGCCAGGCGGCGACCGTCGCCACCACCGACCCGCCGACGACGGCCCAGCCGGAGCTGTAAGCGGACTTCAGCTCGAAGCCGTAGCCGGCGTCCCAGAACAGGTGCCG
>CAYNOF010001292.1:0-1269 GCA_964398335.1 uncultured Rhizobiaceae bacterium | reverse complement strand
ATCTGCGTCACCGGCTGTCGCTGCCGCTGGGCATCATCGCCATCATCGGCGGCCTGGTGCTGGGCGCGATGGCCATCCCGCATGTCCTCGCGGCCATCGCCGTGCTGCGGGCGCAGCCCGTTGCCGAGCGCTATATCAGCGGCGAACAGGGCCTCAACCCAGCCGATGTCGACCACGCCGGCGAGCGGCTGCAATTTGCCCTGAGCCTGGCGCCGGACGCCGACACCGCCCTGCTGCTGGCCGATCTGCGGTTGTGGCAGGCGCGGCGGGCCACCGACCCCAGGATCAACATCGCCTATGCCCAGCAGAGCGTCGATGCCGCGAAGGTCGCGGTGCGCCATGCGCCGGCCCATCCCGCGGCATGGACGGCGCTCGCCGACGCGCTCGACGTGCTGAATCCGGGCGATGCTTCGGTCGTCGCGCCGCTGGCGCGCGCGCTGGAGGTGGCGCCCTACGATCCCCGGCGGCGCGACGCACGCGTCGAGCTGGCGATGCGTCATTGGCCGGCGCTGCCGCCTCAGGCGCAGCAGGCCGCCGGCCCGCCGATCGTCGCCATGGCGCGGATCAATGTCGAGGCGCTGGCCAGGCTGGCCAAGCAGAACCTGGGTCTTGGCGCGGTGCGCGGCGCGCTGGCGGCCGATGCCGAGCTCGCCCGGCGCTTCGACGCCGCCTACGTCGCCTTGCCTAATTGACGACTTCGCCCTTGTAGACGCCCCAGACGTGGCGGCGCTCGATCCAGCCGATATGGCCGCCGGCCTGCACGCGGCACCAGTCGCCCGAGCATGATTTCACCTGGGCGATGACCTCGATGCCCATCTTCGCCACCTCGGCGGCGTTGGTCGCCGGCGTCTTGCGCAGCGGCGCGTTGGCGGTGGTGACGATGACGGCGCGCTTGCCGGTCAGCAGGCTGCCATGCACCCAGCCGCCGGCGCCCTGCCAGTCGCGGATCTTGCGGTAGTTCTCGTACTCGCCGACGATCTCCACCGGCATGCCCTTGCGCTTGAACACCCAGTCGATGGGATAGCGGGGGCCCGGGCCGGTGCGCACGTTGGTCTCATCGGCGCGCACCGTGGCGAAGCGCGGGATCGGCAGGCCGGAGCCCTTGCGCGCCGGCGGCAGGTTGCTGCCGCCCGACGCGGCCACGGTCTGCGCGACGGCGGGAAGGCAGGCGAGCGCAACCGAGTTGACACTGTACGGTGAAAGCACGCGGCGAATCCAGCGCATATTTTCGACAGAGCTAACCAGCACGCCGACGCGCAGACCGGCATG
>CAYNOF010001291.1:0-9394 GCA_964398335.1 uncultured Rhizobiaceae bacterium | reverse complement strand
ATCGAGGGTATCGCCCGGCCGTTCTCGCACTGGGTCAAGACCTCGCCCAATCCCAGCACGGTCGGCAAGGACGGCGCCGCCGCGGTGCAGGCTGCGCGCACCGGCTGCGGCCAGATCGCCACGCTGATCCTGCCGGCCGATTGCGCCTGGACGCCGGGTGGCGAGGTCGCCGAGCCGCTCGCCGTGCCGGCGCAGAAGAAGCCTGATGCCGACACGGTGAAGGCCGCCGCCAAGGCGCTGACCTCGGGCGAGCCGGCGATGCTGCTGCTGGGCGGCCGCGCGCTGCGCGCCAAGGGTCTGGAGCTGGCCGGCAAGATCGCGGCCAAGACCGGCTGCAAGGTGCAAGGCTCGGGCGGCACGGCGCGGCTGTCGCGCGGCGCCGGCCGGGTGCAGATCACCCGCCTGCACTTCGTCGTCGAGCAGGCGCAGGCCATGCTCAAGGGCATGAAGCAGATGGTGCTGGTGGGCGCCAAGGAACCGGCGGCGTTCTTCGCCTATCCCGGCAAGCCCAGCATCCTCACGCCCGAAGGCTGCGCGCTGACCAAGCTCTGCGCCGTCGAGGACGATTGCGAGGCTGCACTCGAGGCGCTGGCCGCCGAGCTCGGCGCCACCGGCCTGCAGCCGGCCGGCGTCGCGCAGGCCAAGCGGCCCGAGAAGCCCACCGGCAAGTTCACCCTCGATGGCCTGGGCCAGGCGCTGGGTGCCGTGCTGCCCGAGGGCGCCATCGTGGTCGACGAGTCGGTCACCACTGGCCGCGGCTTCTTCCCGTTCAGCGTCGGCGCGCCGCCGCATGACTGGCTGAACAACATGGGCGGCTCGATCGGCTTCGGCGCCCCGGTCGCGGTCGGCGCGGCGGTCGCCTGCCCGGATCGCAAGGTCATCTGCATGATCGGCGACGGCAGCGCGATGTACACGATCCAGGCGCTGTGGACGATGGCGCGCGACAACCTCGATGTCTGCGTCATCATCTTCGCCAACCGCTCCTACCAGATCCTCTACAGCCAGCTCTCCGATGTCGGCGCGCCCAATCCGGGCCCGCGCGCCATCGACATGCTGACGTTGGACCGGCCGACCCTGAAATTCGTCGAGCTGGCCAAGGGCATGGGCGTCGAGGGCGCCCAGGCGCATGACCTGGAGGCGCTCAACAAGCAGCTGCAGTACGCCATGAGCACCAAGGGCCCATACCTGATCGAAGTCGTGATGTAATGGGAGCGCCGGCGTCCCACCGGCCTCTTTTGCAGTCTTTCCAAAGGGTTGGGTAAGTCGAGCGGGGCGGCCTTTCGCAGCCGGGCGGCGCTTCGTATATTGGCGCCATGTCCGAATCACCATCTGATCGAAGTCCCGGCGCGGCCGGCGACGGCAGTCGTTTGCGCCGCGTCTGGCGCCGGCTGCGTCGCCGCGACCGCAGCGAGGAAATCCACGAAGCCATCCAGGAGATCATCGAGGAGACGCCCGAGCTGCGCGACGCGCCGGCCAACGAGCCGGCGCTGGGCGACGAAGAGCGCGCGCTGTTCGCCAACATCCTGCGCCTGCGCGGCCGCACCGTGTCCGACGTCATGGTGCCGCGCGCCGACATCCTGGCGGTCCCCGTCGAGACCTCGCTGGAGGAGACGGTCAAGCTGATGCAACGCGAGGCGCACTCGCGCTATCCCGTCTACCGCGAGTCGCTCGACGACACGATCGGCATGGTCCACATGAAGGACGTCATGCCGTACTGGGGCTCGGGGCGGAAGTTCCACCTGCGCGACGTGCTGCGCCGCGTGATCTTCGCCGCGCCTACCCTGCCGGTGCTCGATCTGCTGCTCGACATGCGCCGCCAGCGCGTCCACATGGCGCTGGTGGTCGACGAGTTCGGCGGCACCGACGGCCTCGTCACCATCGAGGACCTGGTCGAGGAGATCGTCGGCGAGATCGAGGACGAGCACGACGTGCAGACCATGGACAAGCCGGTGCCCAAAGGCGACGGCGTGTTCGAGGCCACCGGCCGCACCACCATCGAATCCTTCGAGGAAGCGCTCGGCCCGGTGCTGAGCGATGAGGAGCGCGGCGAGGTCGACACCCTGGGCGGGCTGATCTTCAGCCTCGCCGGCCGCATCCCGTTGCGCGGCGAGATCGTGCGTCATCCCAACGGGCTGGAGTTCGAGATCCTCGACGTCGATCCAAGACGCATCCGCCGCCTGCGGGTGCGGCGCCGCACGCCACCCGACGGCCCGATGACGGCGGATCGCGGCAACGAGTCCGGCTAGCCGATCGCGCCAACTTCCGATGTGCAGAAGGTCGAGCCGCATGTTCATGCACACGGCGCAAGCCACATGAGCGTCGGCATTCCGTAAGGTATCTTGCTCCCGCGCCGACTGGGTCGATACGGTCGCTGCCGCGACGATGACGTCGCCATTCGAAGCGAAGCGAGACCCACATGACGCGAGCCAGCAGCTTCCGCGAGGCCATGAAGCGCGGCATGGTCGCCGCACCCGGCGCCTATGACTGCATCACTGCCCGCGCCATCGAGCGCGCCGGCTTCGATGCCGTCTACATGACCGGCGGCGGAACGGCCTCCAGCCTGGGCTATCCCGACTACGGCATCCTCACCATGAGCGAGATGGCCGACAACGCCGGCCGCATCGCCACGGCGGTGAAGCTGCCGGTGATCGCCGACGCCGACACGGGCTACGGCAACGAGCTGAATGTCGTGCGCACCGTGCGCGAGTACGAGAAGCGCGGCGTATCGGGCCTGCATATCGAGGACCAGGACTTCCCCAAGAAGTGCGGCCACCTCGAGAACAAGGTGATCATCCCGATCGACGACTACATCGCCAAGATCCGCGCCGCGGTCAGCGCCAAGATCGATCCCGACTTCGTCGTCATCGCGCGCACCGATTCGCGCGCCGTGCTGGGCTTCGAGGAAGCCGTTCGCCGCGCCAACGCCGCCATCGAGGCCGGCGCCGACATGGCCTTCGTCGAGGCGCCGCAATCGCTGGAGGAAACCGCCGCGGTGCCGCGCCTGGTCAAGGGCCCGTGCATGCTGAACATGGTGTGGAAGGGCAAGACGCCGAACGTCGCGCTGAGCGAGGCCGAGGGCATGGGCTACAAGTTCATGATCCTGCCCGGCCTGCTGAGCCGCGCCGTGCTCGGCATCTGCGATGCCGTGCTGCGTGATCTGAAGGCGCAGGGCCGCCATCCGACACCCGCCGCCGACATCTCGCCGGCCGACGGCTTCCGTCTCGCCGGCGCCGATGAATGGGACCGCTACCGCACCCAGTTCCGCACGCCGTCGGCCAAGCAGGCCGCGGAGTAAGAGGCAGGGGTGTGACAACCACGGCATCCGGCGTCGAGCTGATCCGCTTCAACAATTTCGGCAAGACCTTCATCACCAAGGCCGGCGAGCTGCGTGCCGCCACCAACGTCGATCTCACGGTTCGACAGGGCGAGTTCGTGACCCTGGTCGGCCCTTCGGGATGCGGCAAGTCCACCCTGCTGAACGCCACGGCTGGCCTGTTCCCGCCGACCGACGGCCAGGTGCTGTATCGCGGCCAGCCCGTGAAGGGATACAACCACGCCGTCGGCTACATGACGCAGAGCGACCATCTGCTGCCGTGGCGCGACGTCACCGGCAACATTTCGGTGCCGCTGGAGATCAAGGGCCTGTCGCGACGCGCGATCGAGGATCGCGTGCGCGAGCTGGTGACACTGGTCGGCCTCAAGGGCTTCGAGAAATCCTATCCGACGCAGCTCTCCGGCGGCATGCGCAAGCGCGCCGCGCTCGCCCGGCTGCTGGCCTACGACCCCGACACCCTGCTGATGGACGAGCCGTTCGGCGCGCTCGATGCGCAGCTGCGGCTGGGCCTGCAGATCCAGCTGCGGCGGCTGTGCCTGCGGCTCAACAAGACGGTGATCTTCGTCACCCACGATCTCGACGAGGCGGTGGCGCTGGCCGACCGTTCCGTCGTGTTCACCAAGCGGCCGGGCACGGTGAAGCAGATCCTCGACATCGACCTGCCGCGCGAGCGCGACCTGATGCAGCTGCGCCACGATCGCCGCTACATGGAGCTGACGGCGCAGCTCTGGGATCTGCTGGCACCGTCGCTGGCCGAGATCGAAGCCCTGGCGGAGGCCTCCTGACATGCGTGTCTGGTCGATCCGTATCGGCTTGCTGATCGCCTTCCTGGTGATCTGGGAAGCCACCTCCGGCCCGGTCTTCAAGCCGTTCTTCGTCAGCAGCCCGAGCGCCGTGGCGACGACGTTCTGGAAGTGGTCGGTCTCGGGCCGGCTGTTCTATCACGCCGTCATCACCGTGATCGAAGCCTTCAGCGGCTTCGTCATCGGCGGCATCATCGGCATGATCGCCGGCATCGTGCTGGGCCAGAGCAAGACCCTGGCCGACATCCTCGAGCCCTTCATCATGATCTTCTACAGCCTGCCCAAGATCGCGCTCGCGCCGCTCTTCGTGCTGTGGTTCGGCGTCGGCATCGACATGAAGATCATCCTGACCGCCAGCGTCGTGTTCTTCCTGGTGTTCCTCAACACCTTCACCGGCGTGCGCAACGTCAGCCGCGAGCTGATCGCCATCCTGCGGCTGATGGGCGCCAACGACCGGCATGTGCTGACCAAGGTGATCCTGCCGTCGGCGGTGTCGTGGGTCTTCGCCGGCCTGCGCCTGTCGGTGCCCTATGCGCTGATCGGCGCCATCGTCGGCGAGCTGATCGCCGCCAACCAGGGGCTGGGCTACCTGCTGGCCGACGCCTCGGGCCAGTTCAACACCGCCGGCGTCTTCGCCGGGCTGCTCGCCATCGTGCTGCTGGCGCTGGCGCTCAACGTCTTCGTCAAGTTCCTCGAGAAGGTCGCCATGCCCTGGCGCCAGGAACAGGAACAGCGCGAATTCTCGATCTGAGGAGGAAACGATGAAATCCGGTCTGAAGGCGCTGCTGCTGGGCGTCGCCGTCATGCTCGCCGCCGGCGCGGCCCAGGCGCAGGACAGGGTGCGCTTCACCCTGACCGGCACCAGCATGCTCTACACGCCGGTCTACGTCGCTGACGCGATGGGCTATTTCGAGGCCGAGAAGATCAAGCCCGAGATCCACCACTTCAAGGCCGGCGGCGCCGCCGCCCTCGCCGCGGTGCTGGGCGGCAACATGGAGATCTATATCGGCGCCGCCTCCAGCGCGCTGCGCAGCTCGGAGAAGGGCGCCGACGCACTGATCATCGCCGCCATGGTGACGCGCTACTCGATCGACATCGTCGTGCGCAAGGACATCGCCGAGGCGCGTGGGCTCAAGGAGACGAGCACGCCGGTCGAGCGCTTCAAGATGCTCAAAGGCCTGAAGATCGGCGTGTCGGGGGCCGGCTCGGGCACGCACCAGATCGCGCAATACGCGTTGGCGGCGGCCGGGCTGAACTCCGAGCGCGACGCCACCCTGCTGTTCCTCGGCGACGGCGGCTCGACCCTGGCGGCCTTCGGCGCCAAGCGGATCGATGCGGCGACGATGTCGAGCCCGACCACCGAGCTGGCGCTGCGCGACCATGGCGGCGCGCTGGTGATCAACGGCCCGGGCAATGGCTATCCCGATCTCGACGGCTTCCTCTATGTCGGCCTGATTGCCGCCAAGCGCTGGACCGAAGCGAACCCGGATCTGGCGACGCGCTCCGTGCGCGCCTTCATGAAGGCGCACGCCGCGATGCACGACCCGCAGCTCAGCAACCAGGCGCGCGACAAGGTCCACGCCAAGTTCTTCGCCGATGTCGACAAGGCGATCTTCGACCAGGCGTGGCAGCGCATGCTGCCGGGCTTCGCCAAGGACCTGTCGATGAACAAGCCGATGCTGGAGCGCGTCGAGAAGTTCCTCAACGACTTCTCCAGCGAGAAGATGAAAGCCGACCTTGAGAAGGTCTACACCAACCGCTTCGTCGAGGCGGCCAAGCGCTAGCCTGTCCCGGGCCATTCCCCGTCGGGCCGGCCGACGGGGAATGGCAGCGATCCGAAGGCTGCCCATTGCACGGGCCAAGTCCCGACACATATTCTTCGTTGCAATGAAAGACCCGTATTCCGTGCTGGGCGTGGCCAAGACGGCGTCGGCGGATGAGATCCGCAAGGCGTACCGACGGCTGGCCAAGCAGAACCACCCCGACCTGCATCCCGGCGACAAGGATGCGGAGGCGCGCTTCAAGGAGATCTCGGCGGCGCATTCGTTGCTGTCGGATGCCGAGCAGCGCAAGCGCTACGACGCCGGCGAGATCGACGCCAGCGGCCAGGAGAAGCCGCGCGGCTTCTACCGCGACTACGCCGGCCAGGCCGGCGGCCGCAAATACGATCGCGGCTTCAATCCCGACGACCTGCAGGGCTTCGGCGACGTGTTCTCCGATCTGTTCGGCCGAGGCGGCTTCAGCCCCGGCATGGGCGGCCGCAGCGGCACGATGGTCTTCACCCTGTCGGTGCCGTTCCTGGTCGCCGCGCGCGGCGGCAAGCAGGGCGTGCAGCTGCCCGACGGCCGCAAGCTCGAGATCGCCATTCCCGAGGGCGCCGAGGACGGCGAGACCCTGCTGCTGAAAGGCCAGGGCATGCCCGGTGCCGAGGGCCAGCCGGCGGGCGACGCCATCGTCGAGCTCGACGTGCAGCCGCACACCGTCTTCAAGCGCGACGGCCACGACGTGCGCGTCGACCTGCCGATCACCCTGAACGAGGCGGTGCTGGGCGGCTCGGTGCGCACGCCCACGATCGGCGGGCCGGTGATGCTGAAGATCACGCCCGGCTCCAACACCGGCAAGGTAATGCGCTTGCGCGGCCGCGGCCTGCTCGACCGCCGCACCGGCAAGCGCGGCGACCAGCTCGTCACCCTGCAGGTGATCCTGCCCGAGCAGCCGGATGAGAAGCTCAAGGCGTTCCTGGAGGGCTGGGATGCCGGCAAGAGCCAGGATCCGCGCCGCCATCTGGAGGCGCTGGCATGACGACGCTTCAGGAGCTGCTGCGCCTGCACGCCGCGCTGACCCCGGCGCGCGTCGAGCGCTGGATCGCCATCGGCCTGCTGCGGCCGGAAGGCGACGACGACCCGCCGCGCTTCGCCGCCATCGACGTAGCGCGCGTGCGGCTACTGATCGAGTTGCGCGAGGATCTGGCGATCGACGATTCGGCGCTGGAGACCGTCGTGCCGCTGCTCGACCAGGTTCACACGCTGCGGCATCGGCTGGCGCGTCTGGCCGACGCGATCGCGCGCCAACCGGATGACGTGCGCCGCGCCATCGCCGCGGCGCTGATCGCCCAGGAAGACCGCTAACGAGGAGCCGTCTTTCCCTCCCCGCGCAGGCCGCGAGAGGGGACGCTACTTCTCGCCGAACGCGCCGCGCAGCTCCTTCACCAGGTCGGTGCGCTCCCACGAGAAGCCGCCGTCCTTTTCCGGCTTGCGGCCGAAATGGCCATAGGCGGCGGTACGCTGGTAGATCGGCTTGTTGAGCTGCAGGCCGCGGCGGATATTGGTGGGCCTGAGCGGGAAGACATCGGCCAGCACCTTCTCGAGCTTGCGCTCGTCGACCCTGCCGGTGCCCTGGGTATCGACGTAGAGCGACATCGGATCGGCGATGCCGATGGCATAGGCGACCTGGATCAGGCAGCGATCCGCGAGCCCGGCGGCAACCACGTTCTTGGCAAGATAGCGCGCGGCGTAGGCGGCCGAGCGGTCAACCTTGGTCGGGTCCTTGCCCGAGAAGGCGCCCCCGCCATGGGGGGCGTAGCCGCCGTAGGTATCGACGATGATCTTGCGCCCGGTGAGGCCGCAATCGCCATCGGGGCCGCCGACGACGAAGTTGCCCGTGGGATTGACGAAGAAGTCGGCATCCTTCTTGGGCATCCACCCCTCGGGCAGCGACTTGGTCACGTGCGCCCGGATCATCTCCTTGATCATGTGGGAGTTGTACTTCTTGCCCTTGCCGCTGGCTTCCCGGTGCTGGGTCGAGACCACGACCTTGCTGGCACCCACCGCCTTGCCGCCGGCGTAGCGCACGGTCACCTGGCTCTTGGCGTCGGGCTGCAGGTCGGGCAGCTCGCCCGAGCGGCGTGCCTCGCTCAGCACGTGCAGGATCCTGTGCGAGAAGTAGATCGGTGCCGGCATGAACGAGCCCTTCTCGTAGGCCTCGCTGTCGCGGCAGGCGAAGCCGAACATCAGGCCCTGGTCGCCGGCGCCCTCCTGCTCGCCGAGATTGCCGCCCTTCTTCTTGGCGTCGACGCCCATGGCGATGTCGGGCGACTGACCGTGCAGCAGCACCTCGACATCGGCGCCGTGGAAGGAGAAGCCGTCCTGGTCGTAGCCGATGTCGCGCACGACATCGCGCGCAATCTCCGTCAGCATCTCGCGGTTGACCACGGTGTGGCCGCCGTACTTGCGCATGAAGGGCTGCGCCGCGCGGCCTTCGCCGGCGATGACGATCTTGTTGGTGGTGGCGAGCGTCTCGCAGCCCAGGCGCGTGTTGGCGTGGCTGTCGTCGGCGATGCCGAGCCGCACGTCGTTGGCGATGAAGGCATCGAGGATAGCGTCGGAAATCTGGTCGCAGACCTTGTCGGGATGTCCCTCGGAGACGGATTCGCTGGTGAAGATATAGTCCTGAAGCGCCACGGCAGGGCTCTCCTTGTGTTCTTCATTCTGGACCGGGATCGAGCCGGACCCGTGGGGGACACGGGGCGCGCCGTCGACCGCTTAGCCATTTTTATCGTGGTGGCAAGGGGCCCGAAATCCGTCCACGGCCGGCCACCCCCCCTTTGGGCGGGCGGTCGGCGGCCCTACAAAGACGGAGAGAGGGCCGGAAATCAAGCCCGCTGGCGTGCCCGGACGCGCTCGCGGTGCACAATGTACAGGCCGGCGCCCACGATCAGGGCGATGCCGGCCCAGGTCAGCCCGTCGGGCATCTGGCTCCAGACGACCCAGCCGATCACCACCGCCCAGAGCAGGCCGCTGTAGCGGAAGGCGCCGATCACCGAGGCCTCGCCGCTGCGCATCGCCAGGATCACCCAGTGGTAGCCGATGGCAAGGAACAGCGAGGCGCCACCCAGCAGCAGCCATTCGCGCCCGCCCATGGGCTGCCAGGCGTCGAACGGCGCCATCACGCAGCCGGCCACGCCGACCCACAGCGCGTTGGCGAGCGAGACCACGATCGAGGGCGCATCATCGGGGATGCGGCGCGTGTAGATGTCGCGGAAGGCCAGCACGGCGGTGGCGGCCAGCGCCAGCAGCGCCCACCCGTTCAGCCCCTCGGCCGTCGGGCGCACGACCAGCCGGACGCCGGCGAAGCCCACCACCACCGCGCTCCAGCGCCGCCAGCCCACGCTCTCCCGCAGCAGCAGCACGGCCAGCAGGGTGATGAAGATCGGCGTGGCGGTGTTGATCGCCGTCGCCGTGGCGATCGGCAGCTCGAA
>CAYNOF010001290.1:0-1107 GCA_964398335.1 uncultured Rhizobiaceae bacterium | reverse complement strand
CGTCCTCGCGCAGGCCCTTGAGCTTGACGCAGAACTGGGCCTGGACGTTGAGGATGCGGCGGCCCGAGATCGGATGGACGCGCACCACCGGGTGCCATTGCGGCGGCCACTTGGCCTCGATCTCGCGCAATTTCTTCTGATGCGCCTCCGACGAGGTGAACAGCGGCCGCCACGGCTTGAAGTCGTGCAGCGCCTCCATGCCGTGGATGTAGCGCTTCATCGGCTCGCTCAAGCCGGCATAGGCCGCCGTCATGCTCGAGAACAGCGTGTCGCCGCCGGTCTCGGGCGAGACCTTGGCGCGCAGGATGGTGCCCAACGGCGGCGCGGCCCGAAACGTCTCGTCGGCGTGCCACTGGTCGGTGAGATGCGGCGGGTTGTCCTTGTGGTTGTCGAGCACGATGACCTCGCGCTTGTCGTCGAGGTTGGGCGAGAAGGGGTGGATCGACAGGTCACCAAACCGACGCCCGAACTCCATCTGCTGGTCGATGGTGATGTCCTGATCGCGCAGGACGATCACCTCGTGGCGCACCAGCGCGTCGTGGATCACCGCGAACTCCGCGTCGCTCAGCCTGCCGAGATCCACGCCGGAGATTTCCGCGCCGATATTGCCGCCGATGCGGCGCACCTTCACGTGCGGCGCCGCTTCGGTCCTGGTGCTGCCGTCCATGGTTCCCTCCGATTCGTTGCGGCGAATCTCCGTCTGCGGCCGGTCGATGTCACGGGAATTCGCATGTAAAAAGCGACGGTCCAATTTGGTCACGCTTGCCGTCGACGGTGTCGGTTCCTTTCCGTACATCCGCTGCAGGTCAACCGTGAGATCGATGTCGCTCACGCCGTGGCCGTGACGCGAGCGCCACAAGTAGTGATGAGCACCACCGATCTTGGCAGCGTTCTGAACGCCGCCATCCAGGGCGGCTATGTCGCCTACCTCGATCCCGGCACCTATACGATCACCCAGCCGATCGTCATCCACGTCACCAGCACGACGCAAGGGCCGCTCGGCCTCGACGGCGGCGGCGCCACCATCATCTCGCAGATCGCCAACGACCAGCCGGCGATCCAGATCGTCGTCGACGACGTCGGGGTCGACCTGCGTTACCTGACGCT
>CAYNOF010001289.1:0-3049 GCA_964398335.1 uncultured Rhizobiaceae bacterium | reverse complement strand
GTGTTGGCCGACAGGCCGGTCCAGATGTGCTCCTGGTTGTCGGTGCCGCGTGGCGGCGGCGAGCACACGCACTTGCTGCCTTCGTCGCCGGGCTTCTCGAAATCCTCTTCGCTCAGGAACAGGTATTGCGGGCAGGTCTCGCCATAGACGCGCAGGCCGCGTGCCTGGGCGCGCTGGATCTCGTGCATCGCTTCCTTGGCCGAGACGTGCACCAGCAGCATCGGCACGTCGAGCAGCTCGGCCAGCGAGATCGCGCGATGCGTCGCCTCGCGCTCGACCACGAAGGGACGCGAGGTGGCGTGGAAGCGTGCCGCCGTCATGCCCTTGAGCTCGAGCCGCTCGGTCAGCCAGCCGATGCAGTCCGAGTTCTCGGCATGGATCATCAGCATCGCCTGCTCGCGCCGCGCGGCGGAGAGCGCATCGAGGATCTGCCGGTCGGTGAGCTTCACGTCGTCATAGGTCATGTAGATCTTGAACGAGGTGTAGCCGTCGGCCACCAGCGCCGGGAAATCCTGCCCCATCGTCTTCTCCGCCGGATCGGAGAGGATGACGTGGAAGGCATAGTCGATCAGCGACTTGTCATTGGCGCGGCGATGATACTTGTCGACCGCGTCGCGCAGCGACTGGCCCTTGTTCTGGTAGGCGAAGGGAATGATCGTCGTCGTGCCGCCGGCCGCCGCGGCGCGACTGCCGCTCTCGAAGTCGTCGCAGAACACCGAGCCGTCGGCGGTGTCCTGATCGAAATGGACATGCGCGTCGATGCCGCCCGGCACGGCGATCAGGCCGGTCGCATCGATCTCGCGCCGACCCGTGTCGAGCCGCTCGCCCAGCGCCACGACGCGGCCGCCGACGATACCGATGTCGCCCTTCACCACATCGGCGGCGGTGGCGATGGTCGTGTTGCGGACCACCAGGTCATATTCGGCCATGGTCAGACGCCTTCGGTCTCGCGGGCGACGGTCTTGCGCTCGACGCGCTTGATCAGCTTCTCGGGCCGGCGCCGCTCGGCCGTCTTGAACAGCGAGAAGGTGCGGCGGACGTAGTTGGTCACCGCCTCGGCGCCGTTGGCGAACTCGGTGAGCTCCGGCGTCCACTCGGCCTCGACCAGGCGCACCGGCCGGGTCGGATCGTCGGTCTCGAAGCGCAGCAGGAACCACGGCTCGCCGCGCTTGAGGATCAGCGGCTTGGTGGTGTCCCACCATTCGAAAGCCCACATCATCACGCGCGGCCAGATATGGATCGGCAGCCGCCCGCCGATGAAGACGCCGGGGATCGGCGGATCGCGATAGGTGAGGTAGGGCGGCAACTGGTTCATCCAGCAGACCTCGTCGGCCACGAAGTAGTAGGGCGTCGAGATCTGGATCAGCGGCCGCTGCGGATGGCGCCATTGGCCGGCGCCGTTGAGGTGCACCAGCTTCGACAGATGCTGGCCGGTGATCGCGCTCTGCGGGCCGTCCATGTTCTGCAGCGCCGGCTTGCCCTCCTTGTCGCGCACCAGTCGGATCGACAGGTCGATCGGGCAGGGCACGACGAAATGCCGGCTCTCGTAGTCGACCACGGCGGGGCAGTTCTGCACCGCCTTGGCGGTGCGCGGGTCCTGGATGTCGGTGCGCCGGAACTGGCGCGGCTCTTCCCAGATGAAGCCGGCCTGCTGCGCCTTCAGCAGCCAGCCGACCTCGACGACACGGCTCTTGCGAGGCGGTTCGGGAGTCTTGTTGATGTAGTGCAGCATCCCCGCAGTGTGCCGCAACGTCACGTTTTAGGCGAGCCTGAACGCCTTGAGCGCAGCCGCGGCAATTGATTCTCCCCACTCCTGGACGAAGTGGCCGCCCTCTGCGACCGCCATCGGCGGCGGACAGTTGCGGATCGAGCGGCGCAGCCGGGCCATGACCGGCGGCCCCAGTACCGGATCCTTCATGCCCACGGCCATGAAGGTCTCGCCGGCCCACTCGGTCGACCACCACTGCCGTGCCCGGCGCGAGAGCGCCGCACCGTCGGCATCGGGGTGGTCGCAGACCAGGTTGGGGAAGCGGCGCACGCCGGCCTTGTAGGTGGCGTCCGGGTAGGGTGCGTCGTAGGCCGCGGCCTCACCGTCGCTCAGATGCGGGCAGGCCCGCTTGAACAGGGCACCTACCGCCATGTCGGGCTTGCTGTTGCTGAAGGCGCGCCAGTCGAGGAAACCTTGCGGCAACGGCTCGTCGCCGGCCGCCAGCATGGTGTTCATCACCAGCAGCCGGCTGAACCGGGCCGGCATGTCTGGCGGCAGGGTGAGGCCCAGCAGGCCACCCCAATCCTGGCAGACCAAGACGAGGTTCTTCAGGTCGAGCCGCTCGATGAAGGCGACCAGCGACGCCCGGTGGAAGCTGAAGGTGTAGGTCGCCTCGTCGGCCGGCTTGTCGGAGCGGCCGAAGCCGAAGAGGTCGGGCGCAACGACGCGATGGCCGGCCGCGGTGAAGAGCGGGATCATCCGGCGATAGAGGTAGCTCCAGCTTGGCTGGCCATGCAGGCAGAGGAAGGTGGCGGCGGCCTCGCGCGCGCCCTCGTCGAGATAGTGCATCCGCAGCCCGCCGATCTCGAGGTAGTGCGGCGCGAAGGGGTAGCCGGGCAGGTTCGCGAACCGGTCGTCGGGTGTACGCAGGGCGGCTTGCATATGGTTCCTGACGGCAAAAGCGCTTACAACTCAGGCCACTATGAGCCAGCCCCCGGTAAAGTCCACGGCGCGGTCCGAACGCGACAGGCGTCTGGCCGATGCCCTGCGCCAGAACCTGCGCCGCCGCAAGGCGCAGGCCCGGGCGCGGCAGGAGGCGGAGGCCGATGATCCTCCGGGCGAGCCCAAAAAGCCCCAGCGGGGTTGAGCGCCCGCGCCGGCAAGGCTAGAACGCCACCACCGGGCGAACCCCTTCCGCCGCGGTCAAGATGGGGTGCGAGATGGCGATCATGTCGGATCGGTGGATCCGTCGCATGGCGACCGAGCATGGCATGATCGAGCCGTTCGTCGATGCGCAGAAGCGCGCCGGCGTGATCTCCTTCGGTCTGTCGTCGTACGGCT
>CAYNOF010001288.1:0-3452 GCA_964398335.1 uncultured Rhizobiaceae bacterium | reverse complement strand
CAGCGCGCGGCGCTGTCGGGCCAGATCGACGAGGCCGAGGAGAAGCGCCGCGTTGCCGCCGCGCGACTGGCCGACGGCGAGAGCCGGCAGATCGCCGCCGACAAGGCGCTCAAGCAGGTCGAGCACGATCTCGGCGAGGCGCGCGAGAGCCGCGTGCGCCGCGAGGGCCTGGTCGAGCAGGCCGCGAGCAATCGCGAGGCTACCGTGGCGCGCATCGAGGAGCGCCTGCGCATCTCGCCCGAGGCGATCCTGCAGGCCGCCGAGGCGGCGTCGCTGGAGGAGCTGCCCGACATCGAGTCGGCCGAGAAGCGGCTGGAGCGTCTCGTGCACGAGCGCGAGACCATGGGCGCGGTGAACCTGCGTGCCGAGGAAGAGGCCACCGAGCTCGATCGCCAGATGGTCGCCATGACCAGCGAGCGCGACGACCTCACCGCCGCGATCGGCCGCCTGCGCCAGGGCATCGCCAGCCTCAACCGCGAGGGCCGCGAGCGCTTCCTCGCCGCCTTCGAGAAGGTCAACGGTCACTTCCAGGAGCTGTTCACCAAGCTGTTCGGCGGCGGCCGCGCCGAGCTGCGGCTCACCGAGTCGGAGGATCCGCTCGTGGCCGGCCTCGAGATCGTCGCCTCGCCGCCGGGCAAGAAGCTGCAGGTGATGTCGCTGCTGTCGGGCGGCGAGCAGGCGCTGACCGCGCTGTCGCTGTTGTTCGCCGTCTTCCTCACCAATCCGGCGCCGATCTGCGTGCTCGACGAGGTCGACGCGCCGCTCGACGACGCCAATGTCGAGCGCTTCTGCGACCTCGTGCACGAGATCGCCGGCCACAGCGCGACGCGCTTCCTGATCATCACCCACCACCGCGTCACCATGGCCAAGATGCACCGTCTCTACGGTGTCACCATGGCCGAGCGCGGCGTCTCCTCCCTCGTCTCGGTCGACCTCGAGCAGGCCGACCGCATCATCAACGAGGCCGTCGCCGCCTGAGGGCCCGGGCCGGAAAGCCCAAGCCTGAAGGCCAAGAAGGACCAATCCTCTCTCGCGTTCCTGCAAGCCCCGGCCACAACCCGGGGCTTTTTCTTTGGCAACCCGCCCTGCCCCAAAATGACCCAAAACCTCTGTGCAACCGGAACGCCGCTGAAGCGCTAAGCCCTCCGTCACGAGGAGATCGCCATGCGCGCGTCGCTGAACCTGAGCCCGCCGAGGAGCGGCGCGGATCGCGCCCGTCCCGCCAACGACGATTCCGTTCGCGAGGCAAGCGGCGGTTCCGGCCCCGAGACCATCCTGGTGGTCGAGGACGAGGTGCTGATCCGCCTCGCCGTCGCCGACTACCTGCGCGCCTGCGGCTATCGCGTGCTCGAGGCCTCCACCGGCGAGGAAGCGCAGGCGATCTTCGGCAACGACCAGCACATCGCGGTGCTGCTCACCGACATCGATCTGGGCCGCGGCATGAACGGCTTCGAGCTCGCGCGCTGGGTGCGCGCGCAGCATCCCGATGTGCGCATCCTGCTGACCTCGGGCGTCGCACGCATGGCGCAATCGGCAGGCGACCTGTGCGACATGCCGCTGCTGAAGAAGCCCTATCCGCACGAGCAGCTCGCCGAGGAGATCAGGCGCCGGCTGAATGCGATGCGTCACGCCGGCCTACCCGGCTGATGCACCGCACCACGCAGGCCGTCATCCTTGCCGTGGCGTTCGCGTCGCCGGCGGCGCTTGCCCAGCCCGACGAACCGAAGATCAGTACCGCGCCCCCGGCAGTGGCGACCGGCTTCATCTCGACCATGTCGGTGCGCCATCGCTTCGTGATCGAGTGCGCCGACCTGGCGGACTCCCGCCAGCCCGGCGCGAAGGTGCGCGACCTGGCCGCGATGCTCCGCCACGATCACCGTCGCGCGCTCGCCACGCTGCAGCAGGCGGCCGACACGGCCGGCCTGCCGCCGCCGGAGGACGAGCCGGGTCCGCGCCATCGGGCCGAACTCGACGCGCTGCGCGAGCACGACGCCGCGACGTTCGACCACGCTTTCGTCGTGGCGCAGACCGAGGTCAACGGCGAGACGCTCGCCCTTGTCGAGCGCTACGCGGCCCTCGGCAGGATCCGCCCGCTGCGCTTCTATGCGCGCGACCTGCTGCCGACCCTGCAGCGGCACGACGAGGCCCTGCGGCGGGCGCGCTAGGCCCTCCTCCGCGACTCGGCCGTGTCGCCGAGCTTCCTGGTGAGGAATTCGCCGAGCACCTCGACGCGTTTGGGCAGCGGCCCCTCGGGCGGGGTCACCCAGTAGACGGAGGCGAGCGGAACGGACCAATCGGGCAGCACCCGTTCGAGCCGTTTGGACTTCAGCGCGTCGCCCAACAGGAACTCCGGCAGGATGCCGAGACCGGTACCGGCGATGAGCGCCGGCAGCACCACGCCGAGACGATCAGCCAGCGCAACATCGACCGCATCGCCGCACTGGGTGGCGGCATCGCCATCCAGCACCGCATGGCCTATCAGGGCGAGGACTTCATCGCGCGCTATGGTGCGGTGGCGGCCGCGTCGA
Organism: uncultured Rhizobiaceae bacterium; assembly: GCA_964398335.1. Taxonomy (GTDB): domain Bacteria; phylum Pseudomonadota; class Alphaproteobacteria; order Reyranellales; family Reyranellaceae; genus JAFAZJ01. The sequence continues at coordinate 924 of CAYNOF010001288.1, read as the reverse complement.
CGCCGCCGATCGCGCGTATGCTCGCATCGGGCGTGCCGGTGGGTGCCGGCACCGATGCCACGCGCGTCGCCATCTACAATCCCTGGGTGTCGCTGTCGTGGCTGGTCACCGGCCGCACGGTGGGCGGCACGCGGCTCTATCCCGCCGCCAACCGGCTCGACCGCGAGCAGGCGCTGCGGCTGTGGACCGAGGCCAACACCTGGTTCTCGACCGAGCAGGGCAAGAAGGGCCGCATCGACGTCGGCCAGCTCGCCGATCTCGCGGTGCTGTCGGCCGACTACATGCGCGTGCCCGAGGACGAGATCGCCCACATCACCTCGGTGCTCACCGTGCTGGGCGGCAACGTCGTGCACGGCGACGGCGACTTCACGACGCTGGCGCCCGATCTGCCGCCGCCGATGCCCGACTGGAGCCCGGTGCGCAGCTTCGGCGGCTACCAGGACCGATCCGCTGCCGCCGCACCGCGACAGGCCGCGTGCGGCTGCGCCAGTGCCTGTGCAGTGCATGCGCACGACCACGCCATCGCCTGGGCCGATGCCGTGCCGACGGATGATCGCCGCAGCTTCTGGGGCGCGCTGGGCTGCAGCTGCTGGGCGTTCTGACGTGACGGCGTGGCGCCTGCCATCGCGCTGGGCATCGCCCTGGCGTCGGCCGCCGGCCCCGCCCTCGCGCAGACCTACCAGCCGTTCCGCTACGACGACGATTTCCGCTACCTCAGGCAGCCCGGTCATCCGGTCGATGTCTTCGACCCGATCAAGGACATCCGGCTGGGCGGCGATGCGTGGCTCAGCCTCGGCGGCGAATTGCGCAAGCGTGTCGAGTCGGTGGTCAATCCCGGCTTCGGCCTGCCCGGCGGCCGCAACGACAGCTACGTCCAGCATCGCGCCCTGCAGCATGCCGACCTGCATGTCGGCGAGCGTTTTC
>CAYNOF010001287.1:0-3338 GCA_964398335.1 uncultured Rhizobiaceae bacterium | reverse complement strand
GAGCACGCGCACCAGCGTCGACTTGCCGCCGCCGGACTTGCCGACGACGCAGACGAACTGGCCGCGCGGAATGTGCAGGTCGACGCCGTCGAGTGCGCTGACGCGGCGGCCATCGGCATGGTCGTATGCGACGCGGACGCCCTCGAGCGCGATGCCGGCGATGTCGGTCACGGCGTTGCCCAGCGCAGCACGTAGCGGCGGATGGCGACGATCAGCAGATCGAGCGCGATGGCGCAGGCGCCGAGCAGCAGCACGACCGCCATGATGCCGGTCAGGTCGTAGACCGAGCGCAGCGCGACCAGCACGCGGCCCGAGCCGACCTGGCCGCCCAGCATCTCGGTCACCGCCGAGAGGCCCCATGCCGCGGAGAAGGCGATGCGCAGCCCGCCGAAGATCTCCGGCAGCGCGCCGGGCAGCGATACCGAGCGGAAGCGCTGCCCCGGCGTGGCGCCCAAGGTGCGCGCGTAGTCGAGGATCGCCGGCGACAGGTTGCGCGCGCCGCGCAGGGCGAAGAGGTAGAGCACCGTCGCGCTGTAGATCGCCACCAGCATCACGTTGGGCACATGCGAGAGGCCAAACCACATCAGGAAGAACGGCGCGAGGATGACGATCGGGATCGTGCCGAGGAACGACATCAGCGGCCCCGATATGTCGGCGAAGATCCGGCTCTCGGCGCTGGCCAGTCCCGCCGCGACACCGAAGACCGCGCCGAGACAGCCGCCCAGCAGCACATTGCCCATGGTGAACAGCAGATGCGGCAGGTAGCCGCCGCGCGGCAGGCCGATACCCGGCAGCCGGTCGCTCGACAGCAAATTGCCGAGCGCATTGGCCACCACGTCGCGGGGTCCGGGCAGGAGCGACCCCATGCTCATGGACAACAGCCACCATGCGAGGACGACGATGACCAGGCCGATCGGACCGCTGGGATCGACGCGCGCCCGCATGCCTAGGCGAGCGCCGCCTCGAGGAAGCGCACGGCGTCGAGGTAGTTGTACTTCGCCGCCCACGCCTTGCCCGCCTCGGCGAGGACCTTGCGGTCGTCCGCCAGCTTGGCGGCGTCGGCCTTGGCGGCCAGCCCATCGGCCTTGGCCTTCATCTGCATCGCCTCCTGCCAGATCGAGCGGGCCACGAACAGCTCGTCGAGGTCATACTTGCCGGGCGCGATCGCCTTGTCGTCGATGAACTTCTGCACCTGGTATTCGTAGACGTTCTTGTAATAGAGCGGATCCGCCGCGTCCTGCCAGAGCCTGGTCTGGGCCTCCCACGGGAAGAACGGGTCGAGCTCGGCGAAGATGAACTTGATCGCCGCGGCGTCGAGCGAGGAGCCGTTGGCGGCGTTGACGAAGGGCACCTGCTTGTTGAGCTCGGCCATCTGGTTGGGCCCGAAGACGCCGGCCATGGTGCGATAGAGCGCAGCGTTGAAGCGGTGGATCGTGTCCTTGTGCGCGGCGATGTAGTCGGTGGTCGCGGCGAAGCCGTCGTAGTTGAGGATCTTCTGCACCGGCGCGCCGTCCTTGCCGCCGGCGTACTTCACCATCTGGCGCGTGCTGATCAGCGGCCGCCACTTGGCCTGGAACTGGAGCTGATAGATCTGCACCGCTCCAGCCGGCGCCGCGAACGGCACGCCGCCCGAGACCGCGAGCTGCACCGCGTTGGGGTCCTCCAGCATCACCAGCTCGGAATCCTCCAGCTTGATGCCGGCGAAGTCGTAGACGAACTGCAGCCACGGCCGCGTCGAGATCGTCGGCGGCACGGTCAGCTTCTTGCCCTTGAGCTGCATCACCGTGAGCTTGGCGGCTTCGGCGAAGGTCTTGCCCTCGGCCATGAAGTCGTCGAGCGTCTTGAACGGTGTGTTGGGGCCGACGAGGATCGTGTTGCCCTGCCAGTAGCTGTGGATCAGAAACGGCCGCACGTCCTTGATCTTGTCGAGCGCCGGCGTCAGCACGCCGACGAAGATCGTGCTGGCGTCGAGCTCGCCGTTCTTCAAGAGCGGCACCGACTGGTTCTCGAAGATCACGCGGCCGTCGGCCGGCGCGATCTTGATGCCGACCTCGTCGAAGAAGCCGTTGCGCACGCCGATGATCGGCCAGGTGTGGTTGGTGTAGGACACCATGCCCAGGCGCATCGTGACCGCCGGGATCTGCGGCGCGGCGGCGAGCGCGCGGCCGATCACGCCGGGCGACAGCGTGGCGAGCCCGGCGCCCGCCAGGCCGGCACCGGCCAGCTTCAGCAGGCGGCGGCGATCGAGCATCTGGGGATCGGTTGTCTGGAACATGAGAGGCCCCCGTTGTTTGTCTCTGCGTGCGCTCAAACTCGGGCAGGGAAGCGGGCTTGGCAATCGCGCGCAGGGGCATGTCGCCACCATCCGACAGGGCGCCGGGCGATGTCGGCCCGAAGCGGCATTGCCGGCCGGACATGTCGCATAAAAACGACATTGCCGGCGCGTTGGCGCATGGTTTGCTTCGCCGTCAGCGCCTGGGCCTGCGGCCCATGACGGTGGAGACGAGCGATGAAGCGTCCTCTGGCGCAGACCATGCCGGTCGCGGTGAAGCGCTCGCTGGAGAAGCTCGGCGGCGACATCCGCATCGCCCGGCTCAAGCGCGGGCTGACCGCCCAGCAGGTCTCGGCCAGCCTGGGCGTGCATCGCACCACCTACAGCCGGCTCGAGAGCGGCGATCCGATGGTTGCGCTCGGCCTCTACGCCAATGCGCTGTTCGTGCTGGGCATCCCGGCGTCGTTCGATGCCCTGGCCGATCCGCGGCGCGACGAGGAAGGCCTGCAGCGTGACCTGCAGCGCCTGCCGCGGCGCGCCAACGGACGGCAGGCGCGCGCGCCGCGCTTCGCGCTGCAGGGCCTGGGTGCGCGCGGCGTGCGGCGCGACACGCGGCGCGGCGATCTGTTGCGCATCGGCGTGCTGGGCGTGATGAGCGGGCCGGCCGGGTTCTGGGGCAACGTCAACCGGGTCTGCGCCCAGGTCGCCGCCGACATGCACAACGAGGCCGGCGGCATCGACATCGGCGGGCGGCGCTACGAGGTCGAGATCGTCTGCGTCGACGACCGGCTCGATCCGCAGGTCGCCGCCGACGGCGCGCGCCGCCTGACCGAGACGGAAGGCATCCGCTACATCATCGGCCCCAACGTCTCGCAGACCTTCGTCGCCGCCCTGCCGGTGGCTGAGAAGAACCGCGCGATGCTGTTTCCCTATTCCTTCACGCGCGACCTCTACCAGTTGCCGCGCGAGAACGCCGTGCTGGTGCAGATCGCCGGCTACCAGGCGGCGCCGCTGATCTACCGCCACCTGATCGAGCGCGAGGGCGTCGCGACGCTGAGCATCGTGG
>CAYNOF010001286.1:0-1098 GCA_964398335.1 uncultured Rhizobiaceae bacterium | reverse complement strand
ATCGTAATCCGTCTGCATCTTCTCGATAGTCTGGTTGAGCTGGTTGATCTGGTGCTGCAGCCGCTCGATCTGCCCGGTCTGCTGGGTGACCTGGCGCTCCAGCTCGTTGATGCGGTCATCGTAGTATTGGCCACGGCCGCTTTGCGCCGCGGCAAGGCCGGCAGCGCCGACCATCAGCGGCAGCGCCAGTGCGCTTGCCGCAAGCCACCTCGACATCCGATCGCTCCGTCGCGCGAGGCCACGCCGGGGGGATCGGCGCGCCATCTCGATGCCTGAACTATCCATGGCAGGACGCTGTCAGGCAACTGCGCCGAAAGCGTGGCGCGGCCTTGATGATTGAGAGGCTGAATTCCCTTCCCTCTGTACAGACCGGAGACGTGGCTTGGACAGGAGACGCGCCGACACTTCGCCGGGCTGGCGAGAGGCCAGCCGGCGCGGTGTTCATCGTTCGGCGATCACTGCAGCGTGGTCACGCCGCGGCGGTTGCGCGACCAGGCGCCTTCGTCGGAGCCGACCACCTCGGGGCGCTCCTTGCCGTAGCTGATCGTCTTCAGGCGGCCGGCCGGCACGCCCTGGGCGGTGAGATAGCCGGCGACGGTCTGGGCGCGACGTGCTCCCAGCGCCAGGTTGTACTCGCGCGTGCCGCGCTCGTCGGCGTGGCCTTCGACCGTGATGGCGTATTGCGCGTACTGCTTCAGCCAGGCGGCCTGCTTGGTCAGCGTCTCGCGGCCGTCGGGACGCAACTGCGAGCTGTCGAGATCGAAGAACACTCGATCGCCGACCCTCTGCTGGAACTCGGCCACAGAGCCGGGCGCAACGCTCCCCGGCGACTGGGGGTCATTGGGAGGCGTGGTGCCGGCGGCGCTCAGCAGCACTGAAGCGAGCGTCGCATAGATGCGGATACGCATGATTTCAGCTTCCCCTTGCAAAGAAAATCGCCGGCCCGAGACCCGGGCCGGCGAATGCACGGTGAGTGCTGAAATCGACTGATTTCAGGCTGGAATATGGCTACTGCAGGGTGGTCACGCCGCGGCGGTTGCGCGACCAGGCGCCCTCGTCGGAGCCGACCACCTCGGGGCGCTCCTTGCCGTAGCTGAT
>CAYNOF010001285.1:0-3812 GCA_964398335.1 uncultured Rhizobiaceae bacterium | reverse complement strand
ACAGCTTCTCGTCGCGGAACAGGCGCGCCATCATGTCCTGCGCCGGCGCCTCCCGGTAGCGCGTCGAGGGGATCTTCACGAGATCGGCCAGCACCGAGGTCTGCTCGTCGGTCTTCTCGTCGACGGCGTTCATGATCTGCGTGGTAAGCGAAGCGTCGAGCATTGGCGGTACCCTGGAACTGATGTGCACCGACCTTCGCAAGCGGCGGGCCACAGCGTCAACCCGATGACATTGGTGCCATCAACGCGGCGCGGGAATAGGACGGCACCGCGCACGTTCTTGGGTCGAGACCTGCCTGAAGGAGATCGTCATGCGCCTCAGCGGATGGATCATCGGATGGATGTCGGCCGCGGCATTGAGCCTGGCCGCGAACATCGCATCGGCTCAGGGGCTGCAACGCCTCTACATCATGGATTGCGGCCACAACGCCGCGAGCGACCAGTCGCGCTGGTCGCCGGGCGTGAACGTCGGCAAGCCGATCGAGCTGTCGGACAATTGCTACCTGCTCCAGCACGCCCAGGGCTGGCTCCTGTGGGATACCGGCTACCCCGACGCCATCGCCGACAAGCCGCTGACCTCGGCGATCGGCACCGCCACGCGCGCCAGGAAGCTGGCGGCGCAGCTCGCCGAGATCGGCGTGAAGCCCGAGGACATCAAGTTCGTCGCCGTATCGCATACGCACGGCGATCACGTCGGCAACGTCGACATGTTCCCGACCGCGACGCTGCTGATCCAGAAGGCGGAGGTCGATTGGGCCTTCGCCGCCGGCAAGCAGCCACCCTTCAAGCGCGAGCGGCCGATGCGCCAGCTCGAAGGCGACCTCGACGTCTTCGGCGACGGCAGCGTGACCATCATCTCGACGCCCGGCCATACGCCGGGGCATCAGTCGCTGCTGGTGAACCTGCCCAGGACCGGCTGGGTGATCCTCACCGGCGACGCAGCGCACTTCAGGGACAACTGGGATAACCGACGCGTCGCCTCGATGAACACCAGCGCCGAGCAGACCCAGGCCTCGTTCAAGCGCCTCGCCGGGGTGATGGCCGAGAAGAAGGCGCAGCTCTGGATCAACCACGACAAGCCGCAGAGTCTGAGCCAGAAGCACTCGCCGCAATTCTACGACTGAACATCCCCTTCCTCCGAAGGGGGAAGGTCAGATGAATTACAGCGCCGCAAGCCCCTCCAGCGCCGCGCGCTCGATCTCGACGGCGCGCGGGTAGCAGAGGTCGCGCCAGTCGGGCGTGTCGGGATAAAAGGCGTCGCGCACCTGGCGGCGGATCTCCTCGCCCTGCCTGGAGTGCGGATCGCCGTGCAGGTGCAGCCAGTTGTCGGCGAACAGCGCGGCGTTGACCTCGGTGGCCGACAGGGTGCCGACCTCGATCGCCGAGGCGACGACGGTGGCTTCGGCGAGGATCTGCGGAAAGGCCATGCGCAGATTGCCCTCGATCACCGGCGATTCCGACTCGCCCGATTGCGGCGAGGTCACCGCCTTGCCGAACCACTGGCGCGCCAGCTTCAGGGGCGCGCTGCCCGGCGGATGACGGCAGATCATCTCCGAGTAGCCGAACGGCCCCAGCCCGGTATGCAGGTCGAGAACGCACACCGCGCCGGCGTCGGCGAGGAAGTGCGGCACGATCTCGTGCAGCGTGCGGTTCGACCACGACGGACCGGTGCCGCCGTAGAACACGCCGTTGGGGTGGGTGTGCTGGCCGGCGCCGATCGCGGCGTTGAGCGCGGCCATGCCGTTGGCCGCGCCGTAGTCGCGCAGCCGCTTGTTGAGATCGGCCCGCACGCGGTCGTTCCACTCGCGCGGCTCGAGATAGGCGGCGATGTCGAGGTAGCCCTTGTTGGGCGGCAGCTTGAGGTGGAAGTCGCGGAAGTTGCGGTTGACGTCGATGTTGTCCTCGTTGACCCGGCGCAGCCACGAGAAGCCCCAGGGATTGGTGGCATGCACCAGCAGCGCCGCGACGCCCGACGGCAGCGCGCGGTGCAGCCCGTCGCGCAGGAAGCCGACCTGCACACCGCTGCCGTAAAGACCTTCCACGCCATGGGTGCCGCTGCACAGCACCAGCATCTTGCGCGCGTCGCGCGGGCCGACCCAGGCAGCGTCGGTCGCCAGCTCCTCGCCGTCGAAGCCCTTGAGCGGATGTACCCAGCTCGTGACCTCGATGTTCTCGGCGGCACAGGCGGCGCGGAACTTCGCGCGCGCGGTCTTGTAGTCGGGCGAGAAGTGGTCGTGATGGGACATCGATCACCCCGGGGAAGCTGAGCTGACGAACGCCGACAGCTTAGCCGGCGCGGGGGCGATGACGACAGCGAAGATCAGGGCGCCACATTCGCGGCCGACTGGCGCGCGGCGAAGAGCCCCGGCAGCGCCGCCAGCAGCAGCCCGGCGAGCAGGATCAGCCCGGCCCCGGAAAAGTCGCCGAACGACAGGGTGGCCGGCAAGGCGAAGCCCAGCGAGGCCGCCGCCCATGTGGTGATCACGGCCGTGGCCGCCCAGGCCAATGCCGCGCCCAGCACGACGCCGGCGGCCAGCAGCACGGCGATCTCCAGCCAGACCACCAGGAAGACGAAGACGGGCGGCGCACCCATGGCCCGCAGCACGGCGATCTGCGTGCGCCGCGCGGCCAGCGCGGCCATGGCCACCAGGCCGATGGCGATCAGCACCAGGGCGTGCGCGCCGTGGGCGATCGCGGCCGCCACCGCGCCGGCGCTGCCCAGCGCCTCGTAGAGCTCGACCAAAGTCTCGGCGGGAAACAGCGCCAGCAGCCCGTCGCCTTTCAGCGCCTGGCGCAGGCGATAGGCATCGGCGACGCTGACCGGCTTGATCACCACCACCGATGCGCCACCGACGGCGTCGTCGGGCCAGGGTGGGCCGATCTTGCCGTCCGTGCGCTCACCCAGCACGAGGTGGTGCGCCTCCCACACCGTCTCGATCGGCACGAGGATGGCGCGATCCCAGGCTGTGCCGCTGCGCGGCAGCCGGCCGACCACGCTGAACGCCTCCTCCTCGTGATGGCCGGCGCCGCCCGGCATCCTCACGCTGTGCTGGCCATGCACCGGCACCGCACGCTGGCCCAGCTTCAGCCGCACATCGGCGCCGATCACCGCCTCGCCCTCGCGCGCGAAGGCACGTCCCTCGATCGCGCCGCGGCGCGCGAGGTGGCGCACGAAGGCCTCGGTGGTGCCGACCAGCGGCTGGCCATCGACCGAATCGCCGAAGGCCAGCGGCGCCACCAGCGCCGCACCCTTCGCCTCCATCAGGCGTCGCACGCGCCTGGCGTCGACCAGTGGCAGGTCGGTCGCACGCAGATAGACGGTCGCGAGCACGAGATCGGTGGCGCTGCCGGGCCCGCCGACCAGCAGGTCGAAATCATCCGCCGCACGCGCCGAGCCGGCGCGCAGGCTGCGCTCCGCCGCCGACACCACGACCGACAGCGCCACGGCGCAGCCGACCAGCAGTGCCACGACGACCGCGCCCCAGCGCGCGGCGCGCAGATCGGCGGCGACCAGCGGCAGCGGATTCACGGCAGGGCCGCCAGCCGGCCATCGGCCAGGCGCCAGCGCGTGTCGCAGCGCGCCAGGACGCCGGCATCGTGGCTGACCACCACCACGGTGGCGCCCGCTTCCTTCGCCTCGCCCAGCAGCAGATCGACGGATGTACGCGCGCTGTCGGCATCGAGGCTCGCCGTCGGCTCGTCGGCAAGCACGATCCCCGGACGGCGCAGCAGGGCGCGCGCGATGGCGACGCGCTGGCGCTCGCCGCGCGACAGCGTCGTCACCGGCTGATCGGGCATCTCCAGCCCGGCCG
>CAYNOF010001284.1:0-2864 GCA_964398335.1 uncultured Rhizobiaceae bacterium | reverse complement strand
AGGTGATCATCCAGGCGATCCTGGTCAATCTCCTCAACCCCAAGCTCTCGATCTTCTTCCTCGCCTTCCTGCCACAATTCGTCAGCGCCAAGGACGCGCATCCGCTTGCCCGCATGCTCGAGCTGAGCGGCGTGTTCATGGCCCTGACCTTCATCGTCTTCGTGGGCTACGGGCTCTTCGCCGCCGCCATCCGCACCCATATCATCTCGCGCCCGCGGATCCTCGCCTGGATGCGCCGCACGTTCGCCGCGGCGTTCGTGGCGCTGGGCGCCAAGCTCGCGGTGGCGGATCGCTGAAGGCTTACGACTCCAGCTCGCTGTCCCAGTACAGGAAGTCGCGCCAGCTCTGGTGCAGGTGGTTGGGCGGGAAAGCCCGGCCGTGGTCCTGCAGCTCGGCAGTCGAGGGCTCGTAGGGCGCGCGCACGGGATACATGCCGGCCTGCCTCGGCAGCTTGTCGCCCTTTAGCAGGTTGCACGGGCTGCACGCGGTCACGACGTTGCGCCACGTCGTCGTGCCGCCGCGCGAGCGCGGGATGACGTGGTCGAAGGTCAGGTCGGGCGCGCCGAACGGCTCGGCGCAGTACTGGCAGGTGAAGCTGTCGCGCAGGAAGACGTTGAAGCGCGTGAAGGCGGGGCGGCGCTCGGCCGGCACGAATTCCTTCAGCGCGATCACGCTGGGCAGGCGCATCTCCAGGCTGGGGCTGCGCACGCGGCGGTCATACTCGGCGACGACGTTGACGCGGTCGAGGAACACCGCCTTGACGGCGTCCTGCCAGCTCCAGAGAGACAAGGGAAAGTAGGACAACGGCCGAAAATCGGCGTTCAGCACCAGAGCGGGACAGGACTCGGGCGCCGCGTACATGGCTATCGACTTTGCGCGACAAAGCGCGCGCGAACTGCTTCGTACTTCATGGCGGGCGCATAGTGGCCGATGAGACGCCGAAACACAACGGGTTGATTCAGCGCAATCGTGACGCAGCGGTGAAGTGTGTATGGCGAAAGCGTGACGTTGCTCGGGCCACGCTGCTCCAGCGGCGCGGCCCGAACGGCCTCCTACTCCGCCGCAGCCTTGAGGCTCGTCGGCACGGGCTGGCCGGCGAAGAGGGCGGCGCGGGCGGCTTCGTACTCGCGGGCCAGGCGGTCGACGATCTCCGCCGCCGGCGGCGCGTCGAAGATCTGGCCGACGCCCTGGCCGGCGCCCCAGATGTCGCGCCAGGCCTTGGTCTTCATGTTGCCGCCCGAGCCGAAGTTCATCTTGCTCTTGTCGGCGGTCGGCAGGTCGTCGGGATCGAGCCCGGCGGCGGCGATCGAGCGCTTCAGGTAGTTGCCGTGCACGCCGGTGAAGAGGTTGGTGTAGACGATCTCCTCGCCCGAGCTGTCGATGATGCACTGCTTGTTGCCCTCGGACGCACCGGCCTCCTTCGACGCCGTGAAGCGCGTGCCGATATAGGCGAGGTCGGCGCCCACCGCCTGCGCCGCCAGCACCGAGGCGCCGTTGGCGATCGAGCCGGAGAGCAGGATGCAGCCGTCGTAGAACTGGCGCACCTCGGGGACCAGCGCGAAGGGCGACAGCGCGCCGGCATGGCCGCCGGCGCCGGCGCAGACCAGGATGAGACCATCGACGCCGGCCTGCAGCGCGCGCCTGGCGTGCTTGGTGTTGATCACGTCGTGGAACACCAGGCAGCCGTAGCGATGCGCCGACTTCACCACGTCGTCGGGCGCACGCAGCGAGGTGATCTGGATCGGCACCTGGTACTTCTCGCAGAGATCGACGTCATGCTGCAGGCGGTCGTTGGAGCTGTGCACGATCTGGTTGACCGCGAAGGGTGCCACGATCTTCTCGGGATGCTTGGCCTTGTACTCGGCGAGCTCGCCGGTGATGCGCTTGAGCCATTCCTCGAGCAGCTCCTTGGGCCGCGCGTTGAGCGCCGGGAAGGAGCCGACGATGCCCGCCTTGCACTGCGCGATGACGAGATCGGGATTGGACTGGATGAACAAAGGCGCGCCGACCACGGGGATGCGCAACTTGCCTTGCAGCTTGGCGGGGAGAGCCATCGTCTGTCGTGCTCCTGTCACTTCATCAGTTCGTAGGCGCCGCCCTTGTCGAGCGCGCGCTGGTAGGCGGGACGGGCGTGGATGCGCTCGACGAAGGCCGAGAGCCTGGGCAATTGCTTGAACAGCGGCGAGCGCGCGGCCGAGGCTTCGAGCGGGAAGCTCATCTGGATGTCGGCGGCGGAGAATTCGCTTCCTGCGAACCACTCCCGTTTCTGCAGCTCGCTCTCGAGGAACATGAAGTGGTTGCCGAGCTGCGGGTTGAGCAGCGTCTTGTCGGCGCCCGCCGCAATGGCTTTCGCCACCGGCTTCATGAACCACGGCACGCGCGAGGGCAGGCGGCCGAACACCAGCTTCATGAACAGAAGCGGCATCAGCGAGCCTTCGGCGTAGTGCAGGAAGTAGCGATAGCGCAGAAGCTCCGGCGTGCCGACGGCCGGCTTCAGCTTGCCGTCGCCATAGGTCTCGGCGAGGTATTCGAGGATCGCGCCCGACTCCGCCAGCGTGTTGTCACCGTCGGTGATGACCGGCGACTTGCCCAGCGGATGCACCGCGCGCAGCGAGGCCGGCGCGAGCATCGAGGGCTCGCGCTGGTAATGCTTGATCTCGTAGGCGACGCCCAGCTCCTCGAGCGCCCACAGGATGCGCTGCGAGCGCGAGTTGTTGAGGTGGTGGACGACGATCAGGCCGACCTCACCCTGAGGAGCGCCCGCAGGGCGCGTCTCGAAGGGTGGGCAACGCACCGTGACCGTTGCCCATGCTTCGAGACGGCCGCTGGCGCGGCCTCCTCAGCATGAGGTCTGGGAATGGGCA
>CAYNOF010001283.1:0-17063 GCA_964398335.1 uncultured Rhizobiaceae bacterium | reverse complement strand
TTCGCCGTGCCGGCCGCCAAGCTCGGCCTGGGCTACGCCTATCCCGGCATCAAGCGGCTCTCCGACATCGTCGGCCCGTCCTTCGCCAAGGAGATCTTCTTCACCGGCCGGCTGTTCTCCTGCGAGGAGGCGCGGATGATGGGCCTGGTCAATCGCGTCGTGCCGGTCGCCGAGCTGGAGAAATATGTCACCGACTACGCCGGCATGATCGCCGGCAATGCGCCGCTGACGGTGAAGGCGGCGAAGATGGCGATCAACGCCGCGGTGAAGGATCCCGACAAGCGCGACTTCGCGGCGATCGATAAGGCGATCGATACCTGCTTCGCCAGCGAGGACTACAAGGAAGGCCGCCGCGCCTTCATGGAAAAGCGCAAGCCCGCCTTCCAGGGCCGCTGATCATCGCTTCCGTCACCAGAGCGGCGTCTTCGTCTTTGGGAGCGCCGGCGGGACGTCGGCGCTCCCAAAGACGCTTGAAGGATCACTCGACGGTGATCGGCACGCCGGGCTGATACTTGGCGGTGCGGAAGACCATCAGCGACTTCACGTGGCTGACATTGGGCGCCGACGTGAGCTGCGTGGTCAGGAACTTCTGGTAGTGGTCCCAGTCCTCGGCGACGATCTTCACCAGGAAATCGGCTTCGCCGGCGAGCATGTGGCACTCGCGCACGTTGGGCCAGCTGCCCATCAGGCCCTCGAACGCCTTGAGATCGGGATCGGCCTGGCTGTTCAGTCCCACCAGCGCGAAGACCGTCACGGTGAAGCCCAGCGTCTCGGCCGCGATATCGGCGTGGTAGCCCCGGATCACGCCCGCCTTTTCCAGCGCCCGCACCCGGCGCAGGCAGGGCGGCGCGGAGATGCCCGCCCGCTTCGCGAGGTCGACATTCGTCATGCGTCCGTCGGCCTGCAAGTCGGACAGGATATGACGATCAATCTTGTCGAGCTTGGCTCGGTTAGGCATTGCGATCCATCTCCCGTTGGCCGGGGTTCTAGGGCACAAATCGGGGGATAGGCAATAAAATTACCACCTTTTTCCAGAACTCGTATTTTTCTCGCTTTCACACAAGGAATCTTTGCCCGAAAGGGCATCTCAGCGTTGGTCCCGGCCGGACTATGCCGCTAAAACGAGGGGCCCGCGTGGTGCATGGCTCGTCTATTGACGCCGCATGCTCTGCGCTCATCTAATAACCTATGCGTGGGAGGCAGGGGCCGTAAGGATGTCGACGACCCATCACAGCAAGGTTCTCATCCTCGGTTCGGGGCCGGCCGGCTATACGGCGGCGGTCTATGCGGCCCGTGCCAATCTCAAGCCGCTGCTGGTGCAGGGCATGCAGCCCGGTGGCCAGCTCACCATCACGACAGACGTCGAGAACTATCCCGGCTTCGCCGAAGTCATCCAGGGCCCCTGGCTGATGGAGCAGATGCAGAAGCAGGCCGAGCATGTCGGCACCGAGGTGATCTTCGACACCATCACCAAGGTCGATCTCTCGCGCCGACCCTTCGTCGCCACCGGCGACTCGGGCGACACCTATGTCGGCGAGACGCTGATCATCTGCACCGGCGCCCAGGCGCGCTGGCTCGGCATCGAGTCGGAGCTGACCTTTCGGGGCGGCGGCGTCTCGGCCTGCGCGACCTGCGACGGCTTCTTCTTCCGCGGCAAGGAAGTGGTGATCGTCGGCGGCGGCAATACCGCGGTCGAGGAGGCGATCTACCTCACCAACCACGCCACCAAGGTCACCCTGATCCATCGCCGCGACACGCTGCGCGCCGAGAAGATCATGCAGGAGCGCCTGTTCAAGAACCCCAAGATCGTGCCGCTGTGGAACCACGTGGTCGAGGAGATCGTCGGCGAGACCAAGCCGCATCCGCTGGTCAGCGGCGTGCGCGTGCGCGACGTGAAGAGCGGCGCGACCAAGGTCATCCCGACCGACGGCGTGTTCGTCGCCATCGGCCATACGCCCAACACCGAGCTGTTCAAGGGGCAGCTCGACATGGACGGCGAGGGCTACCTGCTGACCCGGCCGGGCTCGACCGCGACCAATATCGCGGGCGTCTACGCCGCGGGCGACGTGCAGGACAAGATCTACCGCCAGGCCGTGACCGCTGCGGGCACCGGCTGCATGGCGGCGCTGGAGGCGGAGAAGTTCCTGGCGGCACACGAGGTGCCGGCAGCACAAGCGGCCGAATGACCGGTGCGCGGGCGCCGAGGCAAGCGGCGCCCAAGAATGAAGCGAGCAGGGAGCGAACGGAGACGGGGCCGTGATGGATTGGGACAAGCTGCGCATCTTCCACGCCGTGGCTGATGCGGGAAGCTTCACGCATGCGGGCGACCAGCTGAAGCTCAGCCAGTCGGCGATCAGCCGCCAGATCGGCGCGCTCGAGGAGCAGCTCGGCGTGATGCTGTTCCATCGTCACGCGCGCGGCCTGATCCTCACCGAGCAGGGTGAGCTGCTCTATCGCACCGCGCGCGAGATGGCCGGCAAGGTCAACACCGCCGAGGGCCTGCTGCGCGCCAACCAGGACAAGCCGGCCGGTCGCCTGAAGATCACCTCGGCGGTCGGCTTCGGCTCGACCTGGCTCACTATGCACATGCACGAGTTCATCGAGGCCTATCCCGACATCGACGTGTCGCTGGTGCTGAGCGACAACGAGCTCGACCTCGGCATGCGCGAGGCCGATATCGGCCTGCGGCTGACCGCGCCGCGCCAGCCCGGGCTGATCCAGCGCCACCTGATGACGGTCCAGTCGCACGTCTACGCGTCCGAGACCTACGTGCAGAAATACGGCAAGCCGGAGAAGGCGACCGACCTCGACAAGCATCGCCTGATCATCTTCGGCGAGGACGCGCGCGCGCCGGTGCAGGACGTCAACTGGCTGCTGCTGCAGGGCAACCCAGACGGGAATCCCCGCAAGGTCGTGCTGCGGGTGAACAACACCTACGGCATCTTCCGCGCCGTCGAGAGCGGCCTGGGTATCGCCTCTCTGCCGGACTACCTGGCACGCCAGTCGACCAAGCTGGTGCCGGTGCTGCCGGAGCTCGACAAGCGCACGACCGACGTCTTCTTCACCTATCCCGAGGAACTCAGGCACTCCAAGCGCATCGCCGTGTTCCGGGACTTCCTGCTGCGCAAGGTCGCGGAGATGCGGCAGTAGGAGTTGTCTCGATTGTCAGCGTCGGATCAGATAGGGCCGAGCTTAGACTTTTGTCTAAAGAACTGCGGACCCCGCATGGCTGGCTTGACCAATTTCTCCGTACCTAAGGCACTCGGATCGCCTATGTTCTGCCCATGTCCAGAGCGCGTTGCGGCGTGAGTTGGCAACGCCTTCCGGACATGGGCCTGGAGTTCTTCTTCGGGCAGGGATCTTCGGATCCTACGTCTCCCAGACGTGAAGCCTCCCTGTTTGACTTTCGGCCCGCGCAAAACGCGGGCCGATTTTTTGTGGACCGGCTCCAATCCGCGATACCCCCGATGGTTGCATAGGCAACCTGCGGGCCGCGCACGCCTCGCGTCTTTGCTAGAGCAGGGGCGGCGGCCCAGCCACGCCGAGCGCGTACTGGCCGAACAATGCGCCCTGAAGATCAGGCGAGAACATGACATGCGCATTGGCCGCGTGCGCATCGCGGAACAGGCGCTGCATGCTGTTGGTCGTGTAGAGACCGCTCGAGCCCGCGACGCCCATCAGGATGTCGACCGCCTCGAGGCACATGCGCACCGAGAAGAAGGCATCGCGGCGGTAGCGCAGCTTGTCGGCGTGCGTGACCTCAAGTCCGGCACGCGCGACCTCCATCGCGTGCGCACACACCGCCCGCATCATCATCTCCGCCGTGTCGATGCGGGCGCTGGCTTCGGCGACCTTGAGCTGCACCGCCTGGTTTGCGCCGACCGGCTGGCCGGTCGTCGTCGCGTTGCGCTTGCGCGCGGCGCCGACGGTGGTCTCGTAGGCGCCCTGCGCGCAGCCCAGCATCACGCCCGACAGCACGAACGGGCCAAGCGCCAGCATGGGCAATCGGAGAAGCGGCGACTGGCTGTTGACAGTCGAGCCGGGATGCGGCTTGCCGTTCATCGCCCAGGCCGTGACGGTGCGGTGCTCCGGCACGAACAGGCGATCGATCGCCACGTCCTTCGAGCCCGTGCCGGACAGGCCGACGGCGTGCCAGGTATCGATGATCCGGTATTGCGAGCGGTGCACGAGCGCGAAGCGCTGATCGACCGGCGGCCCGTCATCGCGCTCGCGCACCATGAAGGCCAGCATGTTCCAGTCGGAATTGTCGACGCCGGAGGACAGCGGCCAGCGGCCGCCGATCTCGTAGCCGCCGTCGACCTTGCGGCCGCGGCCGGCGGGGAAAGCGAGCGACGTCGCGATCAGCGTGTCGGGCGAGATGTCCCAGATCTCGTCCTGCACTTCGGGCGGAAAATAGCCCAGCATCCAGTGGTGGCTGGCGAGGTTGCCGAGGTTCCACGCCGTCGACGGGCAGACGCGCGCGATGACGGCGCAGGTGTCGACCAGGATGCCGACGTCGAGATCGGCGCCGCCGACGCGCGCCGGCTGGACCATGCGGAACAGACCGGCGCGGTGCAGGTCGCGCTCCGTGTCGTCGGGCAGCCGCCGCAGCTTCTCGCATGCCTCCGCCCGCTCGGCGAGGAGCGGCTGAAGCGTGCGTGCGCGATCGAGCATTTCCGAGTAGGTCACGCCGCTGAACGACGTCCGCGTCGCGGGCAGCGTCGCCGACCTGCTCCAGGCAGCGCCGTTCTCTCTCGGCATTGTGCTTCCTCCCGACACCAGGCGCGGTTCGTTGCCGCGGCGATGGGCATAGTCTACGTGGCGTCGTGCCGCTGTAGCCATAGCGGCCGAGAGATCCTCGGCGACGTCGGGGATTCGTTCCGGGAGAACCTAGCCGACGCCGATGGTCGTCAGGTCCTGGAACCAGTGCTGGGCCTGCACATAGGACTGGATCTTCGGCGACAGGGCATGCGGGTTGGTGTCGTGCACCACCCAGATCAGCACCGCATCGTCGACCACTTTCTCATGGACCCGCGCCATCAAGGCATCCTGCTTGGCGGGGTCGAAGGTCGTGAGCGCCTCGTCGATCAGCGCGTCGACCGCCGGGTTGCTGTAGCAGCTCCAGTTCACGCCCACCGGCGCAGCCTGGTTCGAATGGAAGAAGCGGGTGAAGGCGTAGAGTGGGTCCGACGTGACGTAGGCGATGTTGTTGGCGGTGATCCCGGCATTCATCTCGGCCTTGGCGCCGGCGCGCCAGGCCGTGTAGAGCGCCTCGAGCTCGACGACCTTGAGGTCGAGCTCGATGTAGATCTCCTTGAACATCTCCTGGATCGCCTCGTTCATCGGCAGCGACAGCATCTGGCCGGTGCCGCCCTGGGCGACGACGAAGCGGGTCTTCAGAGGCTGGGCCTTGCTGAAGCCGGCATCGCTCATCAGCTTGCGCGCCTCGTCGGGTGCGTATGTCAGCGCGAAGCTCGGCTTGCCGAACCACGGGCTGGTCTTGTCGACCTGACCCAGCGCCGGCTGCGCCAGGCCGCCCAGGAGCTGCACGATGGCGGCGCGGTCGATCGCCAGGTTGGCGGCCTTGCGCAGCCGGATATCCGTCCACGGCGAGCCCGGCAGCACCGAGGGGTGGTAGTTCCAGACATGTGGCGTGACGTTCTGCTCGATGCGCATGTTGGCCTTGCGCAGCCGCTCCACCGCGTCGGGCGGCGGCGTCTCGATCAGGTCGACCGAGCCCGTCAGCAGCGCCGCGCTGCGCGTCGTTGCCTCGGGTGCACAGACCAGCACGATGCGATCGGCCTTGGCGATGCGTTTGGGGTTCCAGTAGCCGTCATGGCGCACCAGCTCGGCGCGCTCGCGCGGCACCAGGCGCGCCAGCTTGAACGGGCCGGTGCCGGACGGCTCCGACGCGAACTTGTTCCAGTCCTTGCCGAGCTTCTCCCATTGCGCCGGGCTGGAGATCAGGAACCAGAGCATCTGGTAGGGGAAGAGCGCGTCGACAGCCTTGGTCTTCACCTCGATCGTCATGTCGTCGAGCTTCTTGTAGCTGGCGACCGAGGGCAGGCGCGGGCGCACCTGAGAGGCCTGGCGCTGGTCGAATTGCGGCGCGTCCTTGTTGAACACCTTCTCGAAGTTCCAGATCACCGCATCGGCGGTGAAGCCCGAGCCGTCGTGGAATTTCACGCCCGGCCGCAGCTTGAAGATCCAGCGCGTCTTGTCGGCGGGATCGACCGCCCATTCCGTGGCGAGGCCGGGCATCAGCTTGCCGGGCCGGTCGGCGATGTCCATCTCCCACGCGATCAGCGGGTCGTAGATCGTGTGGCCGGTGAATTTGTAGGCGCCCGCGCCGCGGTCGGGCTGGCCAGCGGTGAGCGGGATATCCGACATCGAGATGCCGAAGCGCACGACCTTCTCGTCCGCCGCCTGCGCCACGCCGGAACCGACGGACAGCGGCACCGGCAGCGCCAATGCGCTGGCGCCGGCGAGCAGGGAACGCCGCGAGACTTTGCCGACCATCGATGTCTCCTGGGTCTATAGGCTGGGTCGCTGCCGGCGCCACGGCGTCGCGCGCTCATAGGCGCCGCCGGCGGCAAACACGCTGGCCTCGTCGAAGGCGTGGCCTGCCAGCTGGAACGCCATGGGCAGCCCGTCGCTGGAGAAGCCGCAGCAGACCGTCAGCGCCGGCTGGCCGGTGACGTTGAACGGCATGGTCAGCGACGGCTTGCCGAGGAAATGGAAGATCGGCGGATCGTCGAAGGTCTCGGGCTTGCCCCACTGGTTCGCCGTCATGATCAGGTCGTAACCGCGCATGGCGGCGCGGGTCTGCTCGTGAAGCTGCCTGCGGAAGCGCAGGGCGCCGAGATACTGCTCGGCGGTGAGGAAGGCGCCGAGCTGGAAGCGCCGGCGCGTGGTGTAACCGAACTTCTCCGGCCGCTCGATGATGTCGCGGCGATGGATGGCGTGTGCCTCGGCCGTGATCACGACGCGGCCGCAGACGTGATAGTCGCGCAGGTCGGGGAACACGACCTCCTCGACGATCGCGCCGAGATCGCGCAGCACGCGCACGGCCTCCTCGATCGCCGCCGCCATCTGCGGCTCGATGCCGTCGGCGAACCAGCTGCGCGCGAGCGCGATGCGCATGCCCTTGATCGGCCGCTGCACCGCCGCGGCATAGTCGACCTTGGGCTTGGCCACCGATCCCTGGTCGGCGGGATCATGGCCGGCCAGCACCTCGAGCATCAGCGCGCAATCCTCGACCGTCCAGGCCATCGGGCCCGCCGTGTCGAAGCTGAAGGACAGCGGATAGATGCCGCGTCGGCTCACCAGCCCGTAGGTCGGCTTGATGCCGGCGACGCCGCAGAAGCCCGAGGGATTGCGGATCGAGCCGCCGGTATCGGAGCCCATCGCGCCCATGCACAGCGCGGCGGCGAGCGCGGCGCCCGAGCCGCTGGACGAGCCGCCGGGCTGATAGTCGGTGTTCCACGGGTTGCGCGCGGGCGGAAACGGCTGGTCCGAGGTCATCGCGCCATTGGCGAATTCGTGCGTCGCGAGCTTGCCCAGCAACACGCCGCCGGCATCCTTGAGGCGCCGCATGGCCTCGCTGTCGATCACCGAAGTGTGATCGACGCGCAGGTGCGAGTGGCCCGTCGTCTTGATGCCGGCGGTCTCGTAGATGTCCTTCAGCGCGAAGGGGATGCCGTGCAGCGTGCCGCGGCGAAGCCCCTGGCTGGCCTCGACATCGGCGTGTCGGGCCGCCTCGCGCGCGATATCCGCAGTGACCGCGATATAGCTGCCGACCTTTGAATCGACGGCGGCGATGCGTGCCAGGTAGGCCTCGGTGAGGACGGTCGAGGTGAGTTCGCCCTGCGCCATCAGGCGGCTCGCCTCGGCGATCGTGAGCGTCGTGAGGTTGTCGCTCATGGCGGGCTACTCGTCGGCCCGGAAGATGTGCGGCGGCTCGGCCGCCCAGTCCCAGCGCGTCGGGATGCGCTGCATCAGGGCGAGCAGGCCGACATAGCCGACATGGAGATGCTTGATGTCCTCCTCGGTCAGCGGCAGGCCGGTGAGGCCGGCATGCACGCGGAACTCATCGAGGGTTGGCCCTGCTTTCGGCGACGTCATGCGCTCTCCCCGCTGTGGCGAGGCCACGATGCAAGCGACATGCCGGCACGCAGGCCCGGCTTGGCTTGCCCCTTGCATGGTGTCTCGGCGAGCCGCGCCCTGACCGCGCACCACACGGGGGACTTCGGATGTTCAAGGGTTTACGCAGCGCCATCGCCGGGTTGGGCATCCTGGCTGCCACAGCGGCGCCGGCTCTGTCGGAGAACGTGTTGCGCATCGGCATGACGGCTGCGGATATCCCGCAGACGACGGGCCAGCCGGACCAGGGTTTCGAGGGCTACCGCTTCGCCGGCTATACGATCTACGACGCACTGGTGAACTGGGATTTGTCGCGCGCCGACACCATCGCCGATATCCGTCCCGGCCTCGCCACGGAATGGGCGCCGGTCGAAGGCGATCCCAAGCGCTGGATCTTCAAGCTGCGCCAGGGCGTGAAGTTCCACGACGGCACGGAATTCGATGCCGACGCGGTGGTCTGGAATCTCGACAAGCTGCTCAACGACAAGTCGCCGCAGTTCGATCCCAAGCAGGTGGCGCAGGCGCGCGGCCGCATCCCGACGCTGGTCGGCTACAAGGCGATCGACAAGTACACGGTCGAGCTCACCACGCGCGTGGTCAACTCGCTGTTCCCCTACGACATGTCCTACATCTTCTTCTCCAGCCCGACGCAGTGGGAGAAGCTCGGCAGGGACTGGGCGAAGTTCGCGCTGCAGCCGGTGGGCACCGGTCCGTTCAAGGTCGATCGCGTGGTGCCGCGCGAGCGGCTGGAGCTGTCGCGCTTCGCCGACTATTGGGACAAGGCGCGTGTGCCGAAGCTCGACAAGCTGCTGCTGATCCCGATGCCGGAAGCGGCCACGCGCACGGCGGCGCTGCTGGCGGGACGTGTCGACTGGATCGAGGTGCCGGCGCCTGATGCCATCCCGCGCCTGCGCCAGGCCGGCATGGCGATCGTCACCAACAAGTACCCGCACAACTGGGCCTACCAGCCCAGCATGGTCGAAGGCTCGCCGTGGCTCGACATCCGCGTGCGCAAGGCGGCCAACCTCGCCATCGACCGTGCCGGCCTGACCAAGCTGCTGGGCGGCATGATGATGGAGGGCAAGGGCGCCGTGTATCCGGGCCATCCCTGGTTCGGCAACCCGACCTTCGACATCAAGTACGATCCCGAAGAAGCCAAGAAGCTGCTGGCCGCCGCCGGCTACGGGCCGAACAAGAAGCCCAAGATCAAGATCGCGATCTCGACCTCGGGCTCGGGCCAGATGCTGCCGCTGCCGATGAACGAGTACGTCCAGGAGAATTTGCGCGACGTCGGTTTCGACGTCGAGTTCGAGGTCATGGAATGGAACGCGCTGGTGACCTTCGGCTTCAAGCCGGTCACCGCCGACGAGGCGAAGTCGCGCGGCGTCAACGGCATCAACATCAGCCGCGCCACGGTCGATCCCTACTCGGCGTTCATGCGTCTGTATCACAGCGGTTACGTGCCGCCGGCGGGCGCCAACTGGGGCATCCTGAAGGATCCGAAGCTCGACGAGCTGATCAACAAGGCGCACACGACCTTCGATCGCGCCGCCCAGACCAAGGCGCTGGCCGACGTGCACACCTACATCGTCGACCAGGCCTACTGGGTGTGGATCGCTTATGACCTCAACCCGCGTGCCATGAGCCCGAAGGTGACCGGCTTCGTGCAGGCGCAGAGCTGGTTCCAGGATCTCACGACGATCGAGATGAAGTAGGCCGGGGGTGCTGCTCTACGCGTTCCGGCGACTGGTCTACCTGATCCCGGTCGCCTTCGGCGTATCGCTGCTGATCTTCGGCCTCGTGCATCTGGCGCCGGGCGATCCGATCTCGGCGATCGTGCCGGCCGACGCGCCCAAGGAGCTGGTCGACAAGCTCAAGGAGTATTACGGCTTCGACAAGCCGCTGCCGGTGCAGTACGTGCGCTGGCTGATGGTGACCTTGACCGGCGATTTCGGCGTGTCGATCGGCACCGGCCGGCCGGTCGCCGAGGAGGTCACCGCCGCCTTCGGCAACACCATCATCCTCGCCATCGCCGCGACCTTGCTGGCCTTCGGCCTGGCCATCGTGCTCGGCACCTCGGCGGCCTATGCCCGCTCGCGCATCGTCGACCGGCTGGTGACGTCGATCGCGCTGGTCGGCGTCAGCGTGCCGCATTTCTGGCTCGCCATCGTCCTGGTGATCGTCTTCTCGGTCGAGCTCGGCATGCTGCCGCCGATGGGTATCGGTCCGGAGAACTCGACCGGCTGGCACCTCGATCGCGCGCACCTCGCACATATGGTCCTGCCGACCATCTCGTTGTCGGTGATTCCGCTGGGCGTGATGACCCGCACCATCCGCGCGACGGTGCGCGAGACGCTGAGCATGGAATTCGTCACCGCGCTGGGCGCCAAGGGCCTGCTCAACGGCCAGGTGCTGCGCCACGTCATGAAGAACGCCGCGCCGACCTGCCTGGCGGTGATGGGCCTGCAGGCCGGCAACCTGATTGGCGGTTCGATCCTCATCGAGACCGTGTTCGCCTGGCCCGGCACGGGCTTCCTGCTCAACAGCGCCATCTTCCGACGCGACCTGCCGATCCTGCAGGGCACGACCCTGGTGCTGGCGGTCTTCTTCATGCTGCTCAACCTGACCGTCGACGTGATCCAGACGATGGTCGATCCACGCATCAAGCGGGGTTGAGATGGCGATCGAGAGCCCCTCGCTCGATGTCGCCGCGCCCGAGCCGGCTGTCGCAGCCTCGCCGGCCGCGAGCCGCGGCTACTGGCAGTCGGTGCTGCGCCGTCTGCGGCGCGATCCGGTCACCATCGTCTGCCTGACGATCCTGTTGCTGATCGTGCTCATGGCGATCTTCGCGCCGTGGATCGCGCCCAACGATCCCTACAAGACGTCGATGATCCGGCGTCTCAAGGATATCGGCACGCCGGGCTACCTGCTGGGCACGGACGAGCTGGGACGCGACATGCTGAGCCGGCTGATCTACGGCGGACGCCTGTCGCTGTTCATGGGGCTGACGCCGGTGGCGCTCGCGCTGCTGATCGGCGGCTCGCTGGGCATCACCGCGGGCTTCGTCGGCGGCCGCCTCAACATGGCGATCATGCGCGTCATGGACGTGTTCTACGCCTTTCCCTCGGTGCTGCTGGCGATCTCGCTGTCGGGCGCCATGGGCGCGGGCGTGGAGAACACCGTGATCTCGCTGACCCTGGTGTTCATCCCGCCGATCTGCCGCGTCTCGGAAAGCGTCACGACGCAGGTCAGGGGCTTCGACTTCGTCGATGCGGCGCGCGCCAGTGGCGCCAGCGCGCTCTCCATCGTGCGCGTACACGTGCTGGGCAACGTGCTGGGCCCGATCCTGGTCTACGCCACCTCGCTGATCAGCGTCGCCATCATCCTGGCCTCGGGCCTGAGCTTCCTCGGCCTGGGAGTCAAGCCACCGGAGCCGGAATGGGGGCTGATGCTCAACACCTTGCGCCAGGCGATCTACGTCAACCCGGTCCTCGCCGCCGTGCCCGGGGTGATGATCTTCATCACCTCGATCTGCTTCAACCTGATGAGCGATGGCCTGCGCGCGGCCATGGACGTGAAGAGCTGACATGGACGCGGTCGTTCCATCTCCCGATCGCGGCGGGCCGGCGCAGCCCCTGCTGCTGGCGCTGGACCTGCGCAAGCATTTCCCGGTCGGCGGTGGTCTGTTCGGGCGCGGCAAGCGCGTCGTGCGCGCCGTCGACGGCGTGAACCTGTCGGTGGCCAAGGGCGAGACCGTGGGCGTGGTCGGCGAATCCGGCTGCGGCAAGTCGACGGTGGCGCGCCTGCTGGTGCGGCTGATCCGGCCCGATCACGGCGAGATGGTGCTCGACGGCGATCCGGTCGAGGAGCCGCACGGCATCACGATCAACGAGCTGCGCCGGCAGGTGCAGATGGTGTTCCAGGACTCTTACGCCTCGCTCAATCCCCGGCTGACGGTGGGCGAGACGCTGGCCTTCGCGCCCAGGGCACACGGCCTGCCGGCCGGCGAGACGCGCGAGCGCGCCCGCGATCTGCTGGCCAAGGTCGGACTGGAGCCGCGCACCTTCATCTCGCGCTATCCGCACGAGCTGTCGGGCGGCCAGCGCCAGCGCGTGAACATCGCGCGCGCCCTGGTCCTGCAGCCGCGGCTGGTGATCCTCGACGAGGCGGTGTCGGCGCTCGACAAGTCGGTCGAGGCGCAGGTGCTGAACGTGCTGGTCGATCTCAAGAACGAGCTCGGCCTGACCTATGTCTTCATCAGCCACGACCTCAACGTCGTGCAGTATCTCAGCGACCGCGTGATGGTGATGTATCTCGGCAAGATCGTCGAGTTCGGCCCGGTCGAGGGCATCTACGGCAACCCGCAGCATCCCTACACGCGCGCGCTCCTGTCGGCGCGTCCCTCGATGGATCCGCGCAAGCGCACGCGCGAAGCACCGATCCAGGGCGATCCGCCCAATCCCATCGACCCGCCGTCGGGCTGCCGCTTCCGCACACGCTGTCCCTATGCGGAAGACGTCTGCGCGCAGATCGAGCCGGCCCTGGTCGAGACCGGCGGCCAATCGGTCGCCTGCCACATGCGTGCATCCGGCTCGGGCCACTCCAGGGCGGCGTGACATGACCACCAACGCGCCGCTGCTGGACGTCCGCGACCTCCACGTCACCTTCAGGACGCCGGACCGCGTCGTGCACGCCGTCAATGGTGTCAGCTTCACCGTGCAGCGCGGCGAGACCCTGGGCGTGCTGGGCGAGTCGGGCTCGGGCAAGAGCGTCACCCTGCGCTCGATCCTGCACCTGCATCCGCCGAATCGCACGAAGTGGCAGGGCAGCATCGCGCTCGAGGGCGACGAGGTGCTGGGCATGAGCGAGCGGGCGCTGGCCGACATGCGCGGGCGGCGCGTGGCGATGATCTTCCAGGAGCCGGCGACTGCTTTCGATCCGGTCTTCACCGTCGGCCACCAGATCGCCGAGACCATCAAGCGGCACCTCGGCAAGAGCGAGACCGAGGCCTGGAAGCGCGCCAAGGAGCTGCTCGAGATGGTGCGCATTCCTTCGCCGGCGCAGCGGTTGAAGGCCTACCCGCACGAAATGTCCGGCGGCATGCGCCAGCGCGCCATGATCGCACTGGCGCTGTCCTGCGAGCCCAAGCTGCTGCTGGCCGACGAGCCGACCACGGCGCTCGATGCCACGGTGCAGATCCAGGTGCTGCTGCTGATTCGCGAGCTGCAGCGCGAGCTCGACCTCGGCGTGATCTTCGTCACCCACGACATCGGCGTCGCGGTCGAGGTGTCGGACCGCGTGGCCGTGATGTACGGCGGCAAGATGGTCGAGGTGGCGACAGTCGAGCAGATGGTCGACGCGCCGCGCCATCCCTACAGCAAGGGGCTGTTGGCCTCGACAGTCCATGGCGGCATGCGCGGTCAGCGGCTGGAGGCCATCCCCGGCGCTCCACCGGACCTCAGCGAGGCACCGGTCAATTGCAGCTTCGCGCCGCGCTGCCGGTTCACCCGGCCGGACTGCCTCGCGGCGCCGCCGGCGCTGGTGCCGGTCGGCGAGGGGCACGCGGTGCGCTGCGTCCTCGCCGCTGGTTAGGCGATCAGCCCGGGCGCGTCAGCCGAGTCCCTGGCCGCTGTGCTTGCCGTTCGACAGGTAGGGCCAGTACAGCGCATGGGCGCGGTAGAAGTTCTCGCAGTAATTCGGGTCGCGCAGATAGATGCCGTCGCCCATGCGGACGGCGAGGAAGTGGTCGGCCATCTTCACGCCGGGGTTCTTTTCCGCCGACAGGAAGTCGTCCTGGCAACCGTGCTGCAGCTTGGAGATCAGGAAGGCGTTCATCGCCTTCACCAGGTCGCGCGCCTCCGGTGACCAGCGGCCGCGTGCCGCGCCCGGCTCCAGCGCCGAGATGTAGATCTTCGAGAAGCCGGTGCCGTTGAAGCGCCAGACGCTCATCATGTCGTAGTCCGAGACCATCATGACGCCGTTCTTGCTCAGAACGGTGCCGGTCTCGTTGGTCTTGGCCTTGGTGGCGAAGGTCTTCGACGGCAGCGTGCCGTGGAAGGCGCGTGCCCAGGCCTTCGGACAGCGGATGATGATCAGCAGCTTCTGCGTGGCCGTGAACTTGCGCAGGTTCATGATGTCGCGCGCGTCGACACCCGACTGCTCCATCAGCATCAGGTCGAGCCCATCGGCACCGGCGCCCTTGGCCTGCTGTTCCTTATTGCGCGCCAGGTCGCTCAGCCCGGCGGGGCTGATGTTGAGTCCGGCCATTTTGATGCACACCCCATCTAGAATTGAGCGCTCACTCTATCATGGTCCGCCTGGGGTGCAAGAGCGGAATATGAACATGCGGTCACCGATCGGACGGGACTATGCGGCCTTGCGGGAACGTCGAGCCGGGCGGTTGTCGTTGGCGCGTTTGCGCTTGTGGCCGCCGCCGATGCTGCGTCGGAGCTGCTCCATCAGGTCGATCACCTTGTCCGCTTCGGGCTCCAGCTCCTCGGCCTTGACCGGCTTCTTCCCCTTCTGCTTGCGACGGATCAGGGCCTTCACCGCGTCCTCGTAGCGGTCGTCGAAGTCGCGGGGATCGAAGGGGCCTTCCTGCTGGTCGATGATCCGGCCGGCGATATCGAGCATTGCCCTGGGTGCTCTTGGCAGCGTGATCCTGCCCACGGTCTTGGCGGGCTCGCGCACCTCGTCGTGCGCGCGCAAGGTCGTCATCAGGAAGATGTTGCCGCGCGGCTCCAGGGCGACGATGCGCTCGCGGTTGGCCAGCACCAGCCTGCCGATCGCCACGCGCTCGCGATCCTCCATCGCCTTGAGGATCACCGCGAAGGCGTCGCGGCCGGCCTTGCCGTCGGGCACGAGGTAGTAGGGCTCGTCCCAGTAGATGCGGTCGATCTCCGCCATGTCGACGAAACGCTCGATGTCGAGAATCCGGGTCGACTCCAGCTTCAGCGCGTCGAGGTCCTCGGGATCGATCAGCACATACTTGCCCTTCGACACCTCGAAGCCCTTCACCAGCGACTTGCGGTCGACTTCGCGGCCGGTCGTGGGGTCCTTGGCGACCTGATGGATGCGGTGGTTGGTCCTGGGATTGATCAGGTGGAAATGGGTGCCGGTCCGTGCCTCCACGGCCTTGTAGAGAGCCACCGGGCAGGTTACGAGCGACAATCGAAGATGTCCGGTCCAGCTGGGTCTGACGGCCATGGTGTCCTCCGCGCGGTGGAGCTTAACAGACAGCGGTGCCAGCGGTTCCGATCCGGAACCGTCCTTGTGACAGCGGCGTTCTGGCACCGTGGCCCCCAGGAAACTCGCGACATATCGGGCGAAGCGAGACTTCACCAAGACACCGGAACCGCAGGGCGGCACGACACGGTCGGCAAAAGGTCTGCGCTTCGTCGTGCAGCGCCACGACGCCACCCGCCTGCATTACGATTTCCGGCTCGAGCTCGACGGTGTCTTCAAGTCGTGGGCAGTGACGCGCGGGCCATCGCTGGATCCCAAGGACAAGCGGCTGGCGGTCGAGACCGAGGACCACCCGCTCGATTACGGCGACTTCGAAGGCACGATCCCCAAGGGCCAGTACGGCGGCGGCACGGTGCAGCTCTGGGATCGTGGCTACTGGATACCGGAGGGCGATCCGCATGCCGGCCTGAAGAAGGGCGATCTGAAGTTCACGCTCGACGGCGAGCGGATGCGTGGCAGCTGGGTGCTCGTGCGCATGAAGGGGGACCGCACCGGCGGCAAGCACGCCAACTGGCTGCTGATCAAGCATCGTGACAAGGAAGCGCACGCGGGCGATGCGGAGCGCTGGCTGAAGCGCAACGACGACTCGGTCGCTTCCGGACGCAGCCTGCAACAGATCGCCGCCGGCACCGGCAAACGCCCGACGCCATTCATGACCGACCGCAAGGCAAGCGCTGGTGCGGTATGGCGATCCAGCCGATCGAATGGCGGTGGCAGGACGAAGCCCGTGCGCACGGCCAAGCCGCGCAAGGTTTCGGCGATGCCGCGCTTCGTGGCGCCGCAGCTCTGCAAGCTGGTCGACCGCGCCCCGGAGGGGCCGGGCTGGGCGCATGAGGTGAAGTTCGACGGCTATCGCATGCAGCTGCGTGTCGAGGACGGCGCGGCGGCGTTGCGCACCCGCAAGGGGCTGGACTGGACGGAGAAGTTCACCGCCATCGCCGAAGCGGCCGAAGGCCTGCCCGACTGCATGATCGACGGCGAGGTCTGCGCGCTCGACCACGAGGGCGCGCCGGACTTCTCGGCGCTGCAGGTTGCGCTGTCCGAGGGCAATTCGAAGGACCTGGTATTCTTCGCCTTCGACCTGCTGTTCGCCGAGGGCGAGGATCTGCGCAAGCTGCCGCTGATCGACCGCAAGGATCGGCTGCGCGAGCTGTTGGCCGCGGCCAGGGTGCCCCGGCGCGCGATCCGCTACGTCGACCATCTGGAGACCGCGGGCGACGCCGTGCTGCGTTCAGCCTGCAGCATGCATTTCGAGGGCATCGTGTCGAAGCGCATCGATGCGCCCTACGAGACCGGGCGCGGCGGATCGTGGACCAAGGCGAAGTGCCGGACCGGACACGAGGTGGTGATCGGCGGCTGGACCCAGGAGGCGGGCGATCTGCGCGCGCTGCTGGCGGGCGTGCACCGCGGCAAGGGCAAGCTCGTCTATGTCGGCCGGGTCGGCACCGGCTTCAATGCGGCGACACGGCGATCGCTGCTGCAGAAGCTCGCTGCGGTCGAGAGCGCCAGGAGTCCGTTCGACGTCGAGGCCAGCCCGCCGCGCGAGGCCAACATGCACTGGGCGAAGCCGGAGCTGGTGGCGGAGATCGAATTCGCCGGCTGGACCGGCGCCGGCAATGTGCGGCAGGCTGCCTTCAAGGGCTTGC
This sequence comes from uncultured Rhizobiaceae bacterium, assembly GCA_964398335.1. Lineage (GTDB taxonomy): Bacteria > Pseudomonadota > Alphaproteobacteria > Reyranellales > Reyranellaceae > JAFAZJ01. The sequence continues at coordinate 30 of CAYNOF010001283.1, read as the reverse complement.
GCGAGGACAAGCCGGCCAAGGAGGTCATGG
>CAYNOF010001282.1:0-7448 GCA_964398335.1 uncultured Rhizobiaceae bacterium | reverse complement strand
TTGGAGGAGCGCGTGCTGCGGAACCAGACGTATTTCTCGATGCCGTCGGCCATCGGGAAGGTCATGGCCTCGAATTCCTCCGGCGTGACCTCGTTGCCGCCGCGCGCGGCGAACTCCCACTCGGCCTCGGTGGGCAGGCGCAGGAAGCCGTGCGCCCCGCCTTCGCGCGGCAGCTTGTCCCGGGCGTTCTGCAGCAGCCATTCGGTGTAGCGCTGCGCCGCCTGCACCGCGTCGAACCAGGTCACGCGCACGGCGGGCTTCATCAGCTCGCGCGAGGGCGTGCGGCAATCGCCGTTGAGGGCGGCGTGCTGCAGCTCGGTGATTTCGTACTTGGCCATGAAGAAATAGCGCCGCTTCGCATCGCCGCGATCGGTGAAGGCGCCTTCGACGAATTCCTCGCGGCTGGCCTCGGCATACTGGAAGCGCGGATCGTCGCCGCCGACGACGATGCGGCGGCTGCCGGCGCCTTCGCGCAGTACGTCGATGCGGCGGAACACCATGGTGCCGCCGCAGGGCATCGGCAGCTCGACGTCGTCGATCAGCGGCTGCGGATTGTAGAAGCGCTGCGGCCACGCGCCGTCGGCGGACTCGCGCGGCTGGGCCGCCGCGCCGTGCGCCACGACACACGCCAGCACGCAACAGGCCAGGGCCCGCAGCGCATCACGCCGCCATTCAGCGAACCGGACCATCGCTCGACGATGCAGCCTCTCCATCTGCATCCTAGCACATTGCGCGCCGGCCGCCGCTGGCGGCCCTTTGTCACTGACCGAAGGCCTGGCGGTTGCAGACCGGCGCCAGGATGCGGAACTGGCCGATCTTGGGATGCTCGCGACCGGCGCGCGCCTCCGCTTCGATCTCGTCGAGCTCCGCCGAGGAGATCACCTTCTCGCTCTCGTTGGCGATGCAGTTGCAGAACACGCCGCACTGCGACTTCTGCGTTTCGGGGACATTGGGATTGCGTTCGCAGCCGGGGATGCAGTCGTGGATGAACTTCGAGCGCTGGTCCATGCTCCACTGCGCCTGGGCCGGCGCAAGGCCCGACAGCAGCGCCGCGAGAACGGCGCCGGCCGCCAGGCCGCCCCGCATGGTCACTGACCGAAAGCCTGCTGATTGCAGGCCGGCACCAGCGTATGGAAGCGCTGGGTCTTGGGATTGTCGCGACCCAGGCGCGCGTCGTCGTCCATCTCCTGGAAATCGTCCGACGAGAAGATCTTCTCGCCCTCGTTGGCGAGGCACGTGCAGAACATGCCGCACTGGCCCTTCAGCTGCGCCGGCACGTTCTGATTGGCCTCGCAGGCGGGGATGCAGTCGCCCAGGAACTTGGTGCGCTGGTTCATGGTCCACTGCGCCTGAGCCGGCGCGAGACCCAACAGAAGCGACGCGACGAGAGCCGCGCCTGTCGTGACGATGCGTGTCATGCCTACTCCGCTGCGCGCGCGAAACGATGGTCGGGCAGGTCGACGGCGCAATCGATGTTCTCGCCGACCTCGATCTTCTTGACCTCGGGCATCACTTCGCGCGCGAACTGGGTCATGTTGCGCACCGCCTCTGCATGCGGCATGCCAGCGTAGGAGAACACGCCGACGAAGGCCTTGTTCGCGGTCTGCTGGTGGATCTTCACGATCTTGGCATGCACCTGCTCGGGCGTACCGTAGACCTGCAGGTCGGCGAAGAACTCGATCGCCTTCTCGTCGCCGTACGTGTGCAGCTTCTCGTTCATCTTGACGTAGTACTCGTAGCCCTTGGTCGTCCTGATGTGATCGCCGGCGAACTGATAGTGGTCGAGCACGGTGCGGTAATAGCCGCCGATGTATTTCATCGCCATGTCGCGCGCGCGCTCGGCGCTGGAATCGACGAAGATCCAGCCGGCCGACACCGGCTTGGGCGGCTCCGTGCCGTTGATCTCGAGGAAGAGCTTGCGGTACTCGGTCAGCTCCTTCTCGACCTCGCGCCACGGCTTCTGCGGGATGATCAGCAGGCCCACCCCCAGCCGCGCCATGATCATCGCGCTCTCGGGCGAGACGGCGGCGGCGTAGGTGCGGCCGCGGAAGCTCTTGAACGGCGCCGGGCGGATCGCGGTGGGCGGCTGCCTGTAGTGCTTGCCGTCGTAGCGCATCACGCCGCTCTCGAGGCCCTCGAGCATCGCCTCGGCATACTCGATGAAGCGCTCGCGGCTCTCGCCCATGTCCAGCCGGAAGCCGTCGAACTCGACCTTGCCGGCGCCGCGGCCCAGGCCGAGGATCATGCGGCCGTCGGACAGGTTGTCGAGCATCGAGATCTGCTCGGCCGCGCGCATCGGATCGTGCCAGGGCAGCACGACGACCATCGAGCCCAGCTTCACCGTGCGCGTGCGCCCGGCCATGTAGGACAGGAACTGCACGACATCCGGGCACATCGTGTAGTCGGTGAAATGATGCTCGACCGACCAGATCGATTCGAAGGCAAGCGGCTCGGCCATCTCGGCCAGCGTCAGCTCGTTGCGATAGACCTGACGGTCGGTGACCTGGCGGCCGGTGTTCTGGAAGATCGCGGCCATTCCGACATGCATGGCGAAGCTCCCTCTGCGGTCGTGATTGCATGCTAAACGCTCGGTCTACGCATTGACCAGCGGGGTTTGGCGCGCATCTGCCGCCCTTCCGCCGCACGGCAGGTGCGCCGATCCGGCCGAGCCGATTTGATCGACGTCAACGCCGGCCGCGGCCGATCTCCCTACACATCGTCCATCGGCGCATTCCGCCGGTGGACATTCGATGTCGGAGATGAACCATGGCCAGCACCGCTGAAAAGACCGAAGTGGCGAAGCCTTCCCGGCCGTTCGCCGCGTTTGGCGATTTCGACCGCTTCTTCAACCGCATGACGCAGGCCTGGCCGTTCGCCTGGCCGGCCGAGCCCGCAAGCAGCGAGCCGCGCGCGCTGCGCACCTTCGAGCACATGCCGAACGTCGAGGTGAAGGAGAACACCAGGCACTATGCCGTGACGGTGGAGCTGCCCGGCCTCGACGAGAAGGACGTGAAGGTCGTCGTCGAGGACGACGTGCTCAGCATCACCGGCGAGAAGAAGAGCGAGCACACCGACGAGAAGACGCATTACTCGGAGCGCAGCTACGGCAGCTTCACGCGCGCCTTCACCCTGCCGGCCGACGCCGATCGCAACTCGATCGCGGCGCGCTTCTCCAAGGGCGTGCTCAGCGTCGAGATCGCCAAGACGGCGAATCCGCCGGCGCGCGGCAAGCAGATCGAGATCAAGAAGTCGTGACGGCAAGCCGCCGGCCGCACCGCCGCCAGCGGCGGCGCGGCCGGGCGGCGGGCATATGGAGTTCGTCATCGTGAACGCCTGGATCCTGTCCCTGATCATCTGCAGCGCCACGCCCACGCCGGCGGGCGACTACTGCCAAGCCGTGCCATTGCACTTCGGCGTCAGCCGCGAGACTTGTCGTGCGGAGCTCGAGAAGTGGCGCCATCACGCCTCGAAACCGCGGCTGGAATGCACCGAGGACCCGGCCCTCGTGGCTGCTCTCGAAGAGCAGGGCGACCCCGATGAACGGGTCTCGCTCGACGAGGACGACGGCGACCTGTAGACCGGTCGGCGCTCGATCGTCGACGCGCGACGCGAAGCGGAACCTGCGGGTTTCGCGGCAGGGGTCGCGACAGCTGGGGCTCTGATGACTTCATTGACGCTCACGTTCCTGGGCGCGGCGGGAACGGTCACCGGCTCGCGCCATCTGCTCAGGCAGGACGGGCATGGCATCCTGGTCGATTGCGGCCTCTTCCAGGGCCTCAAGCAACTGCGCCTGAAGAACTGGGCGCGCTTTCCCGTCGCCCCGGAGTCGATCGACGCGATGGTGCTCACGCACGCGCATCTCGATCACACGGGCTACCTGCCCAAGCTGGTCCGCGAGGGCTTCCGCAGGCGCGCATTCTGCTCGATCGCCTCGGCGGAACTCTGCCGGCTGCTGCTGATCGACAGCGCCAAGATCCAGGAAAACGACGCCGCCTTCGCCAACAAGCACGGCTTCTCGAAGCACCACCCGGCGCTGCCGCTCTACGATCAGCGCGACGTGCTGCGCGCGCTCGACCTGCTGCGGCCTGTCGCCTTCGAGACGCCGGTCGATATCGGGCACGGCGCGCGGCTCACGCTGCGCCGGGCCGGCCACATCCTCGGCGCGGCGACGGCCGAAGTCGCCTGGGGCGGCGAGACCGTCGTGTTCTCCGGCGACCTGGGCCGCTACGCCGATCCGCTGATGCCGGACCCGGAGCCGGTCGCGGCCTGCGACTACCTCGTGGTCGAATCGACCTATGGCGATCGTCTGCATCCCGCGACGGACCCGGCCCACGCGCTGCTCGAGGTCGTCGAGCGCACCGTCGCGCGCGGCGGCACGGTGGTGATCCCGGCTTTCGCCGTCGGCCGCGCGCAGGAGCTGCTGTACCTGTGCTGGAAGCTCAAGACGGCCGGCAAGATCCCGCTGGTGCCGATCTACCTCGACAGCCCCATGGCGATCGACGCCAGCGACATCTTCCAGCGCCATCCGCACGATCACCGGCTGTCGGCCGAGGATTGCCGACGCTCGATGGCCGTGGCGAGCTATGTCCGGGAGGCGGAGGACTCGCGGGCGCTCAGTCACAGTCCGGTGCCGAAGATCATCATCTCCGCCAGCGGCATGGCGACCGGCGGCAGGGTGCTGCATCACCTCCGGGTTTTCGGGCAGGATCCCCGCAACACCATCCTCTTCACGGGCTTCCAGGCGGCCGGCACGCGCGGCGACTCGCTGCTGAAGGGGGCGCGCGAAGTGAAGATGCACGGCGTGTGGATTCCGATCCGCGCCGAGATCGACGACCTGCCGATGCTGTCGGCGCATGCCGACGCCAACGAGATCATGCGCTGGCTCGCCGGCTTCACGCGTCCGCCGAAGCGGACCTTCGTCGTGCACGGCGAAGGCAAGGCGTCGGCCGCGCTGCAGGAGCGCATCGGCCGCGAACTGGGCTGGGAATGCGTTGTCCCTGCCGAGGGCGACAGGCACGTCTTGTCATGATCGGCGCCGCCGATCTCAGGCACTTCCCGCCAGCTTGAGGCGGCGCGGGCCGTCGACCTTGTCGCGTGCCAGCTCGTCGAGCAGCCAGGTGCGGAAGGCGACGATCTTGGGCCGCTGCGCCATGTGCGCCGGGCAGACGAACCACCACGCCTTGCCGCTGGCCACGACATCGGGGAAGGGCTGGACCAGGCGCCCCTCGCGCAGATCGTCGACGAAGAGATCGGGCGGGCCGATCGCGACGCCGGCGCCTTCGAGCGCCGCCTCGACCGCGATCTTGGTCGAGTCGAAGGCCAGCACGCGGCGCGGCTTGAAATCGTCGAGCCCCATGGCGCGCAGCCAGATCGGCCATTCCGGCTCGAAATGCGTGTCGATCAGCGGCGCCTTGCGCAGATCGTCGGGCGTCTTGAGCATCGCGGCGTATTTCGGGCTGGTGAGCGGCGTCAGCACGTCGGCGAACAGCTTGGTGGCGTGCAGCCCCTCGGCCGGCTGGCCGGCGAAGCGGATCGCGCAATCGACGCTCTCGCGCTCGAAGTCGACGCTGCGCTGCGTCGTCGTCATGCGCACCTCGATGTCGGGATGCGCGGTCTGGAAACGGTGCAGGCGCGGCACCAGCCAGGCGAGCGCGAAGGTGGTCACCAGGCTGAGCGTCAGCACCTTGGTGCCGCTGCGCTGCTCGAGCTTCTGCAGGGCCAGGCCCATGCGGTCGAAGGCATCGCGCAGGTCGGGCAGCAGCGCCTCGGCGTCCTCGGTCAGCAGCAGGCCGCGCGGCAGGCGGCGGAACAGCGCCACGCCCAGCCGCTCCTCCAGCCCCTTCACCTGGTGGCTGACGGCCGCCGGCGTCACCGACAATTCATCGGCGGCGGCGACGAAGCTCTTGTGCCTCGCGGCGGCCTCGAAGGCCCGCAGGGCGTTGAGCGGCAGCAGGGCGCGCGACATGGCAAGGCTTATACAGACTAAGCCTCAGGGCGAGAAGACATCCGTTGTCGGAATCGACCAAACGCCCACATATCGCGTGTTAACAACGTCTGGACGGGCATTTGTACCGATACAATGCCCAAATGGAGTTGAGCCATGGCGCTCATGACCGACAGCCTTTTCAATGCCCCGGCGCCCAAGGCGTCCTTTGCCGGGCAGTTCACCGTCGCCGCCACCACCGCGTTCGACTGGCTGTTCCGTCGCCTCGAGCTGGCTCGCTCACGCTCGGAATTGCTCGAGATGGACGACCGCATGCTGGCCGATATCGGGCTCGACCGGGCGACCGCCAAGAACGAAGGCGACCGCGGCTTCTGGGGCTGACGGCCTCACCCTGGGGAGCGCCCGCAGGGCGCGTCTCGGAGCCCATGCTTCGAGACGGCCGCTGTGCGGCCTCCTCAGCATGAGGTTCAGGAACGGAAATCCGGGACGCGGATCGCGTCGGCCAGCACGGTCACGCTCGCCGGCAGGCGACCGACCGTCTCGCCGTCGACATCGACCAGCGTCTCGGCCTCGCTCTCCAGCCGGATCCCCCGCATCCCCTGCCGCAGGCTGACGCGCGGATGGGCGACGTGCCCGCCGTCGTAAAGCTTCGGCATGACCTCGAACAACGCCTCGTAGCGGCTCAGCCGGCCGAGCTCGACCATGTCGAGCCGGCCGTCATCGGGCCGCGCCGGCGGCACAAGTCTCATGCCGCCGCCACCGTTGGGCAGGCCGGCGATCATGCCGCCGAAGAGCGCCCGCTCCTCCACGGGCGCATCGTCGATGCCAATGCGCACGGTGCGCGCGCCGTAGGTCAGCGCGACCGGCGGCGTGGCGAGGTAGTAGGCGATGCGACCCAGCCGCTTCATCCAGCGCGAGGTCGAGGCGTTGCGGCTGATCGTGGCCGGCGCGCCGAAGCTCACCAGGATCAGGCCATGACGCGTGCGCGGCGTGCCGTCGAGCCCCTGCAGATCGACGCGCAGGGCATCGAGCAGGCGCGTGCGACGGTTGGCCAGGGCGTCGATCGCATCGGCCGGATCGAGCGGCACGCCCAGGCCGCGGCAGGAATCGTTGCCGGTGCCAGCCGGCATCGGACAGAGCGTCAGGCCCGAGGCGTCGATGCCCGACGACAGCAGGCCGTTGAGCACCTCGTTGACCGAGCCGTCGCCGCCCAGCACGACGAAGCGCTCGCAGCCCCAGCGCGCCGCCGCCCGCGCCCAGCGCGTCGCATCGCCGGGCCGCAAGGTGAAGGAGACGTTGAGCGGCCCCAGCACGGCTTCCAGCCGCGCGCGGTACCACGGCCAGCGCTGGGCCATCCGGCCCTTCGCCGCCATCGGGTTGACGATGATCTTGGTGCGCATCCCGCTCCCGACGCGGGCGCTTCTGCGGCGCGCCGCTGCGACAGCTTAGCCTGATTTCTCGTCTTCCTGGGAGCGCCGGCGTCCCGCCGGCATCTTTATGAGCC
>CAYNOF010001281.1:0-4568 GCA_964398335.1 uncultured Rhizobiaceae bacterium | reverse complement strand
CAGCTCGACCTGGATGACGTTGGCGCCCGGGTTGCTCACCGGGATCTCGACTTCGAAGGCACGGCCCAACGGGGCGTTGACCACCATCGGCGCGTCGTTGCCGACCTTGATCGTGAGCGGGATCGGCCCGCGTGCGTCGGGCGCGGTGTCGACGACGCGCAGTTTCATGGTGACGTTGCGGCCCACGACGCCGAAGCGCGGCGCCTGCTCGACCACCAGCAGCCGGTCGGCCTCGTCCTTCTTGCCGGTCAGCAGCACATGCACGGGCGCGCCGGTGAGATCGGCGGCGAGCTGCGCCGGCACGTCGTGCACCTGGCCGTCGGTGATCAGCACCACCGCCGACAGCCGCTCACGCGGGATGTCGGCCAGCGCGTTGCGCAAGGTGCCGATCAGCCGCGTGCCGCCCAGGCCCTGGCTGCCGAGCTGCAGGGAGGACGGCGGCAGCACCGCCTCGCGCACCTCGACGCCGCCCAGGCCGGCGATCTTGCGCACCATCTCGGCGCGCGCTGCGGCCGCCTGCTGGCGGCGCTCGCCGATGCCCTGGCTGTCGCTGTCGTCGGTGACCACCAGCGCGATGTCGTCGACCGGCTTGCGCTCCTCCTCGACCAGCGAAGGATTGGTGAGCGCGCCGAGGATGATGAAGATCGCCATCAGGCGCAGGATCAGGCCACGCGCCCGCTTGAACGCGCCCAGCACCGCCAGGCCGACCGCGACGGCGGCGAAGGCGAACAGCACGCCCCACGGCAGCAGGGGATCGAAAGCGATGGCCGAGATCGTCGTGTTCATCGACGCAGCCGCTGCATGATGTCGTTGAGGTGAACGCCGTCGTCCTTGTAGTTGCCGGTCAGCGCGTACATCACCAGGTTGACGCCTAAGCGGAAGGCCAGCTCACGCTGCGCCTCGCCGCCCGGCGATACCGGCAAGGTGCCGCGGCCGGAACGATCGACCGCCCAGGCGCCGGCGAAATCGTTGGCGCCGATGATGATGGTGGCGACGCCATCGTTGATGCGCCCGCCGCCCGCCTCGATCCACAGCCGCCCGCCCGACCAGCGGCCCGGCGTGTCGGACAGCAGGTAGAACGACTTGGTCAGCACATGCTCGCTGGGCATCGCCACCAGCGGCGGCACGTCGATGCCGCGCAGTAGGCGCTTGAGGTCGGGGTTCAGTCCGCCGCGGCCCAGGGTGATGTGCTGGTCGCGCGTATCGAAGAAGATGATGCCGCCGGTCTTCAGATAACGGTCGATCGCCGTCATCGCCTTCGGCGTCGGCGTCGCCTGATCCGACGTCACCGGCCAGTAGAGCAGCGGGAAGAGGCGCAGCTCGTCCTTCTCGACATCGACGGCGATCGGATCGCCCGGCTCGACCGAGGTGCGCGCGCGCAGGATCTCGCCCAGGCCCTCGAGCCCGGCGCGCGAAATGTTGTCGACCTCCGCATTGCCGGTCACAACATAGGCCAGGCGCGTTTCCAAGGTCGCGCGCAGGATCATCTCGTCGGCCGGATCGGCCGGCGTCGTGCGCGGCGGCTGCGGCCGCGGCGGTGTCGGCGTCGATTGCGCGAGTTGCTTCTCTTCGAGTTCCGTCGCGGCCTGCGCGGCACGATCGGCGGTCATCACGATGCCGCCGGCGAGCAGCGCCAGCAGCAGCGCCGCCGGCGTCGCGCGCCGCGACAAGCCGCGCACGGACGGCAGCATGCCGCGCAGCCACAGGGAGATCATCAGGTCGAGAAGCAGGAGGCAGAGCGCCACGGTCAGGAACCACTTGGTGAGATCGGTTTCGCCGGCTTCGGTCAGCGTATCGGTCGTCGCGCCCGACGGCAGGCTGGCGATCGGCGCCGGGGCCGGCACATGGTTGCCGAGGTTGAAGGCGACCTGCGAGGATTCATCGCCGTACAGGCCGGGCGGCGTCTGCGGTCGCGGCACCAGCGCGCTCGACTGATCCAGCGGCAACGGCAGCGTGCCCAAGGGCGGCTGCACCAGGCGCGCGAAACCATCGAGCGTCTTCCACGGCTTCAACGCCGTCTGGCCGCCGGCATCGCCGGCCACGCCGCGGCTGAGCGCAATGAGACGCTGCAGCATGTCGACGAACAGGCCGGAGATCGCGATGTTGCTCCAGCTGGTGTTGGCGGTGGTGTGGATCAGCACCAGCCAGCCCTCGCCGCGCTTCTCGGCGGTGACCAGCGGCGTGCCGTCGACCAGGCGCGCCCAGGTCTTGTCCGACACGTCGGGGCCGGGCTCGGCCAGCACCTGCTGCGTGATGCGCGCATCTTCAGGGACGCGCAGGCCGTAGAACGGGCTGCCCGGCGCGAACTCCGCGATCGAGGCCGGCTGGCCCCAGCTCATCACGCCGCCCAGCGCGCGATCGCCCAGGCGCAGCTTCACCGGCACGAGGTCGTCCTCGGTGGATGCCGCCAGCCGTGGCCCGGCGAAGCGCACGACCACGCCGCCCTTCTTCATCCACTCGACGACGCTGTCGCGCTCCGCCGGGCCGGGCGAGGCGCCGTCCGGCACCAGCAGGACAGCCGTCTGGCGCGTCAGCACGGTGGCTGCGTCGCCGATGGTGAGCTGGGCGTATGGCTCCAGCGCGCGCTCGAGGAAGAAGACCTCCTGCAGCAGCGGCTGGCCGTTGGCGGTCTGCTTCTCGCCGAGGATGCCGACGGGCCGACGGCGATAGCGCTCGTCGAGCAGCGCGGTGGCGCCGGCGCTGGTCTGGCCTTCGATGTCGAGGCGCACGATGCGGTTGCGGATCTCGGTCGGCACGTTGAGGGTGCCGGTCGCTTCCGTCGCGGTGGGCGCGAAATCGATGAAGCCGCGCGCCAGCAGCGCGCCGCGATCGTCGGTACCCTGCACGGCGATGCGCCGCGGTCCGTCGCCCGACGGACGCCGCGCCGTGACATGCAGCTCGCGGCCGGCCAAAGACGGCGGCAAAAGCACCATCGGTGCGCGCGACGACGCCGGTCGCACCACCTCGATCGTGCCCAGCGCGGCCAGCCGCTCGCCGAAGCGCGCGCTGTCGGGCGACTCCAGGCCATCGCTCAGCCACACGACATGCGCCGATGGCGGGATGCTGAGACGGCCGACCTCGTTGGCCGCCGCGGCGCGATCGACCGGCCACGGCTTGGGCTTCAGCGCGCGCAGCACCGCGCGCGCCTCGTCGGGCCGCAGCAGGCCGCGCTGCGGCTTGGCCTCGTCGAGCGCCGCCGGCGCGGTGGTGACGATCACCACCGGACGCTTGGCGCGCTCGGCACGTTCGGTGAGGCGCTCGGCGTGGCGCAGCATGATCGACCAGTTGGGTGCCGCGGCCCAGCCGTCGTCGATCGCCAGCACCAGCGGTCCGCTGCCCGGCAACTCGGATTGCGGGTTCAGCAGCGGCTTGGCGAGCGCCAGGATCAGCACGGTCACCAGCAGCATGCGCAGCAGCAGCAGCCACCACGGCAGGCGCACCGGCGTCTGCTCCTCGGGCTCGAGCCCCAGCAGCAGGCGGATCGCCGGGAAGCGGACCAGCTTCGGCGCCGGCGGCATCAGGCGCAGCAGGAAGTAGATCACCGGCAGCGACAGCAGCAGCGCCAGCATCCACGGCGTCGCGAACGCGAGTGTGCCCAACGCCAGCATCAGGCACCCCACCGCACGGGGCGCGCCCCGAGATCAGCCATGGCGATGTACAGCGACAGCAGCGCCGTCTCCGGCGGCCGGTCGGTGCGATGCGCCCGCCAGGTCCAGCCGACCGACGACGCCAATTGCGCCAGGCCGTCCTTCTGCGCCCGCAGGCGGCCGCCATACGCTTCGCGCACCGCCTCGACGCGGCGGATCAGATGATCGCCTTCCTTCTCAAGGCCGGAGAAGCGCACATGGCCGTCATAAGGCAGATCTTCCTCTGCCGGATCGAGCACCTGCAGCAGGTGACCGCGCACCCCCTGGCTGGCGTAGCTGCGCACGGTCTCCTCGATCTTCGGCAACGGATCGAGCAGGTCGCCGATCATCACCAGGTGGCCGTGCGAGGGCAGCGGCAGCAAGGGCGGCAGGCTGTCGTGCGGGCGCACCATGGCGTCGGTGGCGATGCCCTCGGCGAGCCGACGCGGCGCGGCATGGCCGGTCATCGGCCGGTCGCCACCCAGGAGCGCGACGCGCTCGCCGGCATCGACCAGCAACGTGGCCAGCGCCAGCAGGATGATCTCGGCACGCTCGCGCTTCAGCGGCACGCCGTTGCCCGAGGTGAAGGTCATCGACGGCGAGCCGTCGCGCCACAGCCAGACGCTGGCGGCAGCCTCCCATTCGGTCTCGCGGACATAGACGGCGCGGCCCTTGGCGCTCTGGCGCCAGTCGATCCGGTTGATCGAGTCACCTTGGCGATACTGGCGGAACTGCCAGAAGGCATCGCCCTGGCCGACACGGCGGCGGCCATGCACGCCCTGCAGCACGGTCGAGGCAACGCGCTGCGCCGCCACCAGCAGGGGCGGCAGCGCACCGGCCAGGACGTTGGCCTGGCGCAGCGCAGTCGGATCGTCTGGGCGAACCATCGGGGGGAGATGGGTTCCTTAAGCCAGCTTCGCCACCAGGCGGCGGATGATGTCG
>CAYNOF010001280.1:0-7252 GCA_964398335.1 uncultured Rhizobiaceae bacterium | reverse complement strand
GTCCCGAGCGCGGCGAAGGACCCTGCGCTGGTCCAGCCAGACGCAAGCGGCGCCGGAGATCATCCGGCGCCGCGATGCTTCGATCGTTCGACCGCGACTTCGCCGTCGCTCGGGACGACGTATTGCTACGTCCGCCGACGGCCGCGCGGCGGGAACGGGCTGCTGCGCGGCAGCTCGCGCACCAGCAGCTCCAGCGCCTCGACGAGCGCTTCGTTGCGCACGCCGTCGAGTGTCTCCATCAGGTTGCGCAAGGGCAGGCGCGGGTCGTGCCGCAGCAGGGCGCGCCCGCTTTCGGTGACCTCGATCAGGTCGGCGCGGCGGCTGCGCGGATTGGGCCGACGCTCGAGCAGGCCCTTGTCGACCAGGGTGCGGATGGTGCGCGCCACCGGCGCGATGCTCATGTCCTGGAAGCGCGCCAGGCCCGAGGCGGTGCGCGCCGGCACATCGACCTCGGCGAAATAGCGCAGCGCCACCCACTGGGCGGGATAGAGCCCCTGGGCGTAACCGGCGCCGTGGATCATGCGGCTGACCTGCTCGAGCAGCATCACGATGCCCTGGGCGGGAACTGGCTTTTGCATAAGAGAGCGATGAATGTCGCTGAAGGGGACGTCAGACGTTCTGGAGAGGACCTGCATGCGATAAACCCCTGCGATACAGTGAACCCCGAGAGAATTGGTGACACACGGATTTTCTCACGCCAAGGGGACTAATGCTCGAAATGGTAGCGACTGATCACCTTGGACTCACTTTTTGCGAAGCTTTCGCGCGGAGGTGCGCTTCTTGACGATTCCCGTGTCAGTCAAAGGGGTTGTCGTGGTCGATGGCCGCGTCCTGTTGCTGCGCAACGAACGCAATGAGTGGGACCTGCCGGGCGGCCGGCCGGATGCCGGCGAGACCCACGAGGCAGCCCTTGCGCGCGAGGCGCGCGAGGAAGCCAATGTCGACGTGACGGTCCTCGATTGCCTCGACGACTGGCCCTACGAGGTGCTGCCCGGCCGCTTCGTGCGCATTCTTGCCTATGGTTGCCGGGTGATCGATGCGTCGCGCGCAGCGCTCAGCCACGAGCATCTGGAGCTGCGCTTCTTCGCCCCCGACGAGCTCGACGGCCTGCGTCTGCACGACGGCTATCGGCGGGTCATCGACCGCTGGTTCGCACGCGCCACTCGATAGTCCAGTCCTCGCCGTCGTGCAGGCGACGCGTCTCCAGCGCGCAGAAGCGGTCGTCGGCGGCGAGCGCGCCTTCCCACAGCGCATTCCAGGCATCGAAGGCGGCCAGCGCCCGATCGTCGCCGCCCAGCGCGATGCCGCGCATCAGCTTCCAGCCGCGCTGGATGACGCGCGCGCCGTCGAGCGTGACGTCCTCGCCCTGCGCCGCCTGCATCGCGGCGAGGAAGGCGGCAAAGCTGCCGGGCTCGGCGCCCGATCGCGCGCTGCATTCGTCGAAGTACTGCATGCCGACCAGCCGCGCGGCGCGGCCGACCTCGGCGCGCACGCCTTCGGCGCCGATCAGGTCCAGCAGGGTCGGCAGCAGGCTGCGCACGTATTCCATGGCATAGGAGCGGTAGACCTTGTGCAGGCGCTCCGCCGGCCAGCTCGCGACGTCGAGCTGCGGCGCCTGTGCGGGATCGAAGCGCGGCATGGTCTCGTCGTCGACGAAGCGCACGCGCTCGTGCTCGGCGATCTCGCGGTCGTATTCGCAGTAATAGCCTTCGAGGCCCGGCGCGCCCGTCGTGATCATGCCGGTGCAGACGAAGCCCAGACGGGGATTACCCAGGGAGACTCCGTTGTGGCCGTGCCAGCCGTGCAGCATCGCGGCGTTGACCGCGTGCGGCACGGCGCAGACCGCGGTGCCGCGCCAGATCCAGCGCGGCGGCGGGTAGCGCACCCAGGCCTTGCGGTCGGACTCCAGCACATACTCGGTCTTCACGCCGCCCACGGCGTTGGACAGGTAGTGGTACTGCGCGCAGGCCACGGCGTGCGGCAGCTTGTCGAGACCGAGCTTCACCAGTCCCGGCTTGAACTTCTCAAGATGCTGGCGGCGGAAGTGGCGGAAGACGAAGTCGCGCGCCGTGTCGCTGCCGCGGCGCATGACCAGGGTCAGCACCACGCCGGTCATCAGCGCGTTGTAGAGATCGGCGATCGCCTGGTACTGGGCGACGTCGGTGCGCATGGTCATGTCAGGGCGCCCGTATCAGGCCGGGGGCACGCCGTCGACCAGCACCGCCTTGCTGTTGCCGGCCTTCAGCCGCATCGCCAGCACCGGCTTGTAGTCCTCGGAGTGGTAGAAGCGGCGCGCCGTCGCCATGTCGGGAAACTCGATCACCACCACGCGCGAAGGCGTCCAGCCGCCTTCGAGGCTGTCGCATTCGCCGCCGCGTACGATGAACTTGCCGCCGAACCGGGCGATCAGGCCGGGCGTGTGCTTGCGGTACTCCGCCATCAGCGCGGCGTCGGTGGTCTCGACCTCGACAATCAGGTAAGCGGCCATGGTCTTCCTCTAGCTGATGCTCATGGGCAGGCTGGGATCGGTCGCCCATTCCTGCAGCGACGCGTCGTACACCGCCACGTCGGCGTGGCCCAGCAGGGCGGTGAGCGCGAAAGCATCCCCGGTGGCGGCGATACCGCCGCCGCAGTAGGCCACGACGCGTCGCGTGCCGTCGATGCCGCGATCGGCGAACATCGCGCGCAATGTGGCTGCGTCCTTGAAGGTGCCGTCGGGCTTGAACAGCGATGCCGCCGGCAGGCTGACGCTGCCGGTGATATGGCCGGGCCGTCCATAGTGTGCGCCGCCGGTGCCGCGATGCTGGTCCTCGGTCAGGCAGTTCACGACGACGGTGCCTTTGTCATCGAGCGCCGCCAGCACATCGTCCTTGCCGACCATCAGGCCGTGGCGCGGCTTCGCGGCCAGGATCGTCGGCGGATAGGTGTTGGTCTTGTGCTCGACGAGGCGGCCCTCGGCGATCCATTTCCCGAGGCCGCCGTCGAGGATGCGCGCGCGATCGAAGCCGATGGCGCGCAGCATCCACCACACGCGCGTCGCCCACCATTGCGTGCCGTTGCAATACAGGACGACGTCGCTGCCGTCGCCGATGCCTTTGGCGCCGGCCATGCGCGCCAGGCTGCCGGCATCAGGCATGGTGAAGCGCAGCTTGCTCGAGGAATCCGACAGATCCTGCTGCAGCTCGATCAGCGCCGCGCCGGGGATATGACCCTTCTCGCCATACGCAGCGCGCCCCGTCTCGACGCGCATGCGCCCGCCGGGTTCCGGATGCAGGAACGTCGTGCAGTCGAAGATGCGCAGCGCGGGCTCGCCGAGCCGGCGCGCGAGTTCATCGGTGGTGATCAGCGCGTGCATCGGCGCATCGTGATGCGCCGATGCTGAACGTGCAACGCGATCAGTTGGCGGCGGCCGGCGGCGGCGTCGGCTTGCGCTTGGCGAGCTTGCGCGGCGCCGCCTTGGCCTGGGCATGCTGCCGGCAGTCGGCCTTGGCCTGCTCGTCCTTCATCCGGGCGCAGGCGCGCATGGCGCGCTGGTAGGGCGTCAGCTTGGTCGGCTTGGCCGGCTTGGTCAGGGTCGGCGTCGGCGTTGCAGCCGGTGCCGGCGCGGCGGCGGGCGGTTGCTGGCCATCGGTGGGGGCGGCGCTGGACATCGAAGCGAAGCTGCCGATGGCGAGCGCGAAAGCGAGCGCAAAGGTGGCGCGGCGCATCATCGTCTCCGTAATTCTTGAACGGCGCCGAAGCCCGGCGCTCGTCAGTGGGGGTGCCCAAAATATATTGCCGATCATGGAGATGGGTCAACATCTTCATGTGGTACCGAGGAGATGTCGCAGGCATGACGGCGGCCCGCGCCCCGGCTATATGTGTGCAACGTGAACGTCGTCTTCTCTGTCGCCTTTCCGCTCTTCGCCCTGATCGCCACCGGCTTCGTCGCGGGGCGCGTCAGGCTGCTGGGTCGGGATGGCTCGGGCGCGCTCAACGTCTTCGTCACCTGGTTCGCGCTGCCGGCGCTGCTGTTCAACGCCATCGCCAATGTGCGGCTGTCGGAGGTGCTGAACCTGCCGTTCATCGCCGCCTTCGGCCTGACCATCGTGATCGTCTACGGCGTCGGCATGCTGATGGCGCGCCTGGCCTCGGGCGCTGGGCTGGCGCAGATGAGCCTGCACGGCCTGAGCGCGGCCTACGGCAATGTCGGCTATATCGGCATCCCGCTCTGCCTCTATGCGCTGGGCCCGCAGGGCGCCGTGCCGGCCGCCGCGGCGACCTGCCTGGGCAGCGCCTTCCTGCTGACCTTCGCCGTGGTGCTGATCGAGACCGATCTGCAGGCCGGCCAGGGAATCTGGCGCACGA
Source organism: uncultured Rhizobiaceae bacterium (assembly GCA_964398335.1). Classification (GTDB taxonomy): domain Bacteria; phylum Pseudomonadota; class Alphaproteobacteria; order Reyranellales; family Reyranellaceae; genus JAFAZJ01. The sequence goes on along the minus strand of CAYNOF010001280.1, from coordinate 2,905 downwards.
CGCGGCGCGTGCTGGCGGCGGTGGCGCGCAGCCCGGTGCTGATCGCGATCGTCCTGGGCGGCGTCGTCTCGGCGCTGGGCGTCAAGCTGCCGGTGCCGATCCAGCGCTTCCTCGAGCTGATCGGCGCCGCCGCCGCGCCCTGCGCGCTGTTCGCCATCGGCCTGTTCCTGTCGGGCACCTCGATCCGCGCCAATCTGCGCGAGGTCGGCCTGGCGACGATCAGCAAGGTGCTGCTGCAGCCGCTGGTGGCGCTGTCGATCGTACCGTGGTTCCTGCCGCTCGACTCGGTGTGGGCTCAGGCGGCGCTTTTGATGGCCACCTTGCCGACCGCCTCGAACGCCTTCGTGCTGGCCAAGCAGTACGACGTCTTCGTCGAGGAGACCTCGACCACCGTGCTGCTGTCGACGGTGCTCTCCGTGTTCACGGTCTCGGCCATGCTGGTATGGCTGCGCGGCGGCTTCTAGCGGCGTAGGATGCCGGCTGCGTACGGTGCGCAGGCAAAGGAGAACGGGGATGCTCAAGGAGTTCCGCGAGTTCGCGGTCAAGGGCAACGTGGTCGATCTCGCCATCGGCGTGATCATCGGCGCCGCCTTCGGCAAGATCGTCGAATCACTGGTCGCCGACATCATCATGCCGCTGATCGGCATGTTCGGCACGGTCGACTTCTCCAACATGTACGTCGTGCTCAAGGGCACGGTCACGCCCGGCCTGTCGCTTGCCGACGCGCGCAAGGCGGCCGTCGTCTGGGGCTATGGAAACTTCATCACCATTGCGATCAATTTCCTGATCATCGCCTTCGCGCTCTTCCTCGTGGTCAAGGGCATCAACCGCCTGCGGCGCCAGGAGGCGGCGGAGCCGGCCCCGCCCGCGCCGGCGCCGGAGGATCCCGCCGACATCAAGCTGCTGACCGAGATCCGCGACCTGCTGAAGAAGCCCTGAAATTCGGGCCACGGACAACCGACGGGCCGATCCAATTCGGCCCGTTTTTGGTTTGATAAATGACAGTGAACATGTATATTTAGCGCCTGTAGTTGAAGTTATTTTTGAAGTCGGGGAGAGGATAGTCATGTTGGCGGGCTTTTTGGGTCGCATGGTGCGCGGCCTGTTGATCAAGGGCGCCATGCTCTGTGTCGCGCTCGGTGTCGTGAAGTTTGGCCCCGACGTCTACACCAAGTTCGTCGGCCCGCTGCCGCCGGCGCTGCAGGAAGCGCAGAAGTACACCGACTTCAACGAGGTCTACAAAACCTTCGGCGAAATCTCCAAGAAGATGCCTCACTGAGGCGGCGTCTTCAGGAAATCCCGCGTCTCGGCGATCGCGTCGGCCAGCCCGACGCGCCGGATCGACACGCCCGGCGGGAATGCTGCCAGCAGGCGTGACGGCAGGCGGTTGTCGAGCATCACGAACACGCCGCGATCGTCGGCGCGCCGCACCAGCCGGCCGAAGGCCTGCTTCAGGCGGAAGCGCGTGAGCATGTCGTCATAGGCGTTGGTGCCATGACCCGCGGCGCGATGCGCATCCTTGCGCGCGCGATGCAGGATGTCGGGTCGCGGCCATGGCACGCGATCGAACACGATCAGCCTGAGCGAGCGGCCCGGCACGTCGACGCCGTCGCGCACCGCATCGGTGCCGAGCAGGCACGAGCGCTCCTCGGCGCGGAAGATGTCGACCAGGGTCGCGGCATCCATGCCGCCGACATGCTGGGCGTAGAGCGGGATGCCGGCCTCCTCGAGCGGCGCGGCGATCTGGCGATGCACCGCGCGCAGCCGGCCGATGGCGGTGAACAGGCCCAGCCCGCCGCCTTCGGCGGCGAGGAACAGCTCGCGATAGGCCGACGCGACCTGCTCGACCGAGTCGCGACCGACATCACGCACGATCAGCACGCGCGTGTTGGCGGCGTAGTCGAACGGCGAGGCGACCGCGGCGCGGATCGCCGGCGCATCGAGATGGCGTGCGCCGGTGCGCGCCTCGGCGGCTTCCCAGTCCGCTGCTTCGAGCGTGCCCGAGGTGATGGTCGGCGCCGGCGGCGGATCGTTGGCACCTGTCCAGTCGCGCAACGTCGCCGAGGTGACGACGACGCCGTGTGCCGGCTTCACCACGGCCTCGGCGAAGGGCTGCGTCGGATCGACATAGTGGCGATACATGCCGACGTCGTATTCGCGCCCGTCGATGCGCTCGATCGCGAACCAGTCGACGAAGGCCTCCTGCGGCTCACCCTCGATGCTCTTGAGCATGCCGAGCCAGGCCGACAGCACGAACTGGCAGCGATTGCGCAGCGAGCGCGTGATGCCCTCGATGCGGTTGCGCTGCGATGTGTCGAGCGTCTCGGCGCCCTCGTCGAGCTGGCGTGCCAGCGCCTGGATCAGCGCCAGCGCCGGCCGCAGCATCGCCTCGATCGCCTCGCCACAGGCGCGCGCCGCCTCGACCAGGCCGGGCGCCGGCGGCCGCACGTCGCACTCGATGCGATAGGGATTGTCGTCCTTGGGCGCGCGCGCCAGCACCTGCTGGCGCACCAGCGCGAGGAAATCCTCGATGTCGCCCTGCGTCGTGCCGTCGGCCAGGCGGTTCTGCCAGCCCGCAGACGGTAGCGCCTGCGACGCCGAAAGCAGCGCGCGCAGCGCCTGCTGCGTGGCGCCGTCGGTTTCCGCCAGCTCGTTGACGCGGCGCTCCAGCCCGCGCGCGCGACCGCCGCGGCCTTCGGCGCCGAGCAGCCAGCGCCGCAGGTCCGAACCTTCGACACCGGTGAGATGCGCGGCGAAGGCGGAGTCGGCGGCGTCGAAGAGATGATGGCCCTCGTCGAAGACGTAGCGCGTGGGCCGCGTGTTGTCGTCGAGCCCGCCGGTCGCGGCCTGCATCATCACCAGAGCATGGTTGGCGATGACGATGTCGGCCTGGCGCGCGCGGCGG
>CAYNOF010001279.1:0-8431 GCA_964398335.1 uncultured Rhizobiaceae bacterium | reverse complement strand
CCCCAGGCGCCGAGATACATGTCGCCGACCGAGCGGCCGAGCTGGTCGGCGAGCACGATCAGCACCAGCGAGGGCGGCACGAGCTGCGTGATGGTGCCCGACGCCGCCAGCACGCCGGTGGCATAGCGCGTGTCGTACTTGTAGCGCATCATCACGGGCATGGTGATCAGCGCCATGGCGATGACCTGCGCCGCCACCGTGCCGGTGATGGCGCCGAGCACGAAGCCGACGATGATGGTCGAGTAGCCGAGGCCGCCGCGGATCGGGCCGAAGAGCTGGCCCATCGATTCCAGCATGTCCTCGGCTAATCCGCATTTCTCCAATATGGCGCCCATGAAGGTGAAGAACGGGATCGCCAGCAACAGCTCGTTGGACAAGATGCTGCCGAAGACGCGGCCCGGGATCGCCTGCATGAAGTTCAGGCCGAAGAAGCCCAGGTTGATCGACAGGAAGCCGAACACCAGGCCGACCGCGGCGAGCGAGAAGCTGACGGGGTAGCCGATCAGCATGAAGATCACGAGGCCGCCGAACATCAGCGGCGGCATCCACTCGATCGGGATCATTGCAGCGGCCTCTCGTACTTGGTTTCGACCTCGACCTTGAGGCCTTCCAGCGAGGCGACTCGCTTGATCAGCTCCGAGAAGCCCTGCAGCGCCACCCGGGCGAAGCCCATCGGCAGCACCAGCTTGATCGGCCAGCGCAGCAGGCCGCCGGCGTTACTCGAATGCTCGAAGACGTTGTAGGACTGCATGAAGAACGGCCAGGACAGGTCGGTCAGCAGCACGCAGGCGGGCAGCAGGAAGAGCAGCGTGCCCATGATGTCGATCCACAGCTGGCCGCGCGGGCTCAGGATCATGTAGACGATGTCGACGCGCACATGCTCGTTCTTCTTCAGCGTATAGGCGGCGCCGAACATCACGATGATGGCGAACATGTACCACTGGATCTCGAGCCAGGCGTTCGAGCTGGTGTCGTAGGCGTAGCGCACCATGGCGTTGCCGGCGCTGACCACGCAGGCCAGCAGGATCAGCCAGTCGCAGATCTTGCCGATCTGCTCGTTGACCCAGTCGATCACCTCGGACACGGGCAACAGGACGGGCGCCAGGAAGAAGACAATGAGCGCGGTCGCAGCCACGATCCAGGCGGTCCAGACCAGCGGACTCGAGATGCCCATCCGATAAGTGAGATAGGCGGCGAACAGGCACAATACGCCGCCGATGATACGCAGTTGGGTTTCCACCCCGTCCTCCCCGCAAACCGCACATTCACGTGATTGCTTGGCCGGCGAGGCCTCCCGAGACCTCCGGCTGATCCGATTTACCAGAACCGACTAGGGCCGCCACAGGATTCTCCGGCACAGCACCTGCGCGTTGTGGCGCACCTCCGGTATCAGCCTGCGGTCAGCCGGGCATCCGTAGCGCCCCCGACGTCCTGAGCGCCTCGATCTCGGCCTCGGGCAGCCCGGCCTCGCGCAGCACCTTCAGCGAATCCTCGCCGAGGAGAGGCGCGCCCCGACGGTGCTCGCTGGGCGTGGCCGAGAAGGTGATCGGTGGCGCCAGCGTGGTGATCTCGCCCTCGCTGTGATGCCCGACGGTGCGGAACAGGCCGCGGGCGTTGAGGTGCGGATCGTCGAGCAACTGATCCAGCGACTTCACCGGCATGCAGGGGATCTCGCGCGCCTGCAGGGCCTCGACCCACTCGGCGACGGTGCGCGTGGGCGTCAACCGCTCGACCATGGCGTAGACCTCGCCGATACGCAGCGAGCGCTGCGCCATGGTGGCGTATTGGGGGTCGTCCATCACCTGGGGCTCGCCGGCGACCTCGAAGAAGGCACGCCAGTGCCGGTCGGTGTAAGGCAGGATCGCCAGGTAGCCGTCCTTGGCGCGATAGGGCTTGCGCGTCGGCGTGGTGAGGCGGCTGTAGCCCATCTTTCCATCAGGCGCGAACGACCGCTCCCAGAGGTGCTCAAGCATCAGCCAGTTCACCATGGTCTCGAACATCGGCACGTCGACCTTCTGGCCTTCGCCGGTGCGCACCTTGTGCATGAGTGCGCAAAGGATCGCATAGGCCAGAGTCAGACCGACGGTCTTGTCCGCCATCACCGTGGGTGCGTAGCGCGGCGGCCCATCCGTTCCGCCCATCAAAGAGGCAAAACCCGACACCGCCTGGATGGCGTCGTCATAGGCCGGCAAGTGCCCGTACGGCCCGTCCTCGTGGTAGCCGTAGGCGCCGACGTAGCAGATCGTCGGATTGACCCTGCGCACCGCCTCGTAGGACAGGCCGAGCCGGCCCATCGCCGCCGGCCGGATCGAATAGACCAGCGCGTCTGCGCCTTCGATGACCTTCATCAGCGCCGCCAACGCCTCGGGCCGCTTCAGGTCGAGGCACAGCGAACGCTTGTTGCGGTTCACGAACAGGTGATGCGGACCCATGCCCGGGCTGGTCTTGGACGGCCCGACATGGCGCGTGGTGTCACCCTCCGGCGGCTCGACCTTGATCACCTCGGCGCCCTGCTCGGCCAGCAGCATGGTGGCGAATGGCCCCAGCGCGACGATGGTCATGTCGACGATCTTCAGTCCCGCCAATGCACCGGCCATCGCACGCTCCCCTGACCCGGATTCTCGGGCGGCGCGCATCATGGCGAGGAGCTTTCGCGGCGTCGAGGCAAGTGAATTTAGTGCGAGCGCTCATTTTTCTTCTATGATAGAAATGCTCACTTAATTTATTATTTGGGGGGACTAATGCGTTGGATAGGCCTGTTTCTTCTGGCCAGCCTCACCGCCTGTGTAACCACCACGCAGGACGGCAGGGGTATCCGCGATGTCGAGATCGTCGAGGCGGGCATCTATGCCCTGCCGGCCGCCGCCCATTCCATGCCCACGGGCCAATGCGACGCGCTCACCGAACCTGACCATGTCGACGTGAACATTTCGGCCCAGGAGCGCACCAACCGCATTCCGGCGAAGCTGGGCACGGCCTTCGGCGTGAAGTTCCGGCCGGTCGGCACCGCGCCCGACGGCGTGTCCACGTTCCGCGTGCTGTGGCGGGCCCCCGACCCGGGCATCCCGGACGCCGTTACCGGCAAGCCCATGCGCGACGATGGCTGCGCCTACGCCTACCGCACGGGCGTCACCACCTTTCAGGGCTTCCGCTTCGAGCGACCGGCCGAGCTGATCCCCGGCGCCTGGGCGCTGGAGATCTGGAACGGCGATCGCAAGCTGCTGGCCTACGGCTTCACGGTCTACAAGCCCTAGGCGCATACTGTCCGCTCCGGGCGCAGACTCGGGGAGGGACCGTCATGGATGTGCGCACGCAGATGCGCAGCGCCGCCAGCTACTATGCGGCGCGCGAGGCGGTGGTCATGGGCGAACGCCGCTTGAGTTTCGCCCAGGCATGGGAGCGCGGCGTGCGCATGGCCAACGGCCTGCTGGCGCTGGGCTTGAAGCCGCAGGACCGCGTCGCGGTGCTCGAGGACAACCGGCTCGAATCGTCCGACATCTTCCTCGGCGCAGGCATCGCCAACCTGGTGCGCGTGCCGCTCTATCCGCGCAACGCGCCCGACGCGCACGTGCACATGATGGGCCACACCAATTGCCGCGCGGCGGTGGTCGACGACAAATACCTGCACGAGATCGAGCCGATCCGCGCGCAGCTGCCCGACCTGCAGCACATCATCGTGCGCGACGCGGCCTACGAATCGTGGCTCGCCGGGCAATCCGCGGTCGATCCCGATCCGCGGGTCGAGGAGACCGACAACTACATCATCCGCCACACCGGCGGCACGACCGGCAAGCCCAAGGGCGTGGCCTATTCGCACCGCGCCTGGCTCGCCGCCGGCCGCGACTGGTTCTACCTCTTCCCGCCGGTGGCGCCGGGCGATGCCTGCCTGCATCTCGGCCCGATCAGCCACGCCTCGGGCTACCAGTTCCTGCCGGTGTGGCTGGGCGGCGGACGCAACATCATGGTCGACCGCTTCGATCCGGCGCAGGTGCTCGACCTGATGGAGCGCGAGCGCATCGCCTACCTGTTCATGGTGCCCACCATGCTCAACGCGGTGAACCGCCTGCCCGGACTGGAGGGCCGCGATTTCTCGCACCTGAAATGCCTGCTGGTGGCGGCAGCGCCCATCGCCGACGACACCGCGCTGGCGGCGAAGAAATACTTCGGCCACGCGATGTACCAGGGCTACGGCCAGACCGAGGTCGTGCCGATCTCGATGATGGGTCCCAAGCAGTGGTTCGCCACCGACCTGCCGGGCTCCACGCCGCTGCGCTCCTGCGGCCTGCCGCTGCCCTTCGCGCAACTGCAGATCTGGGACGAGGACAACAGGCCGGTGCCGGCCGGCACGGTGGGCGAGATCGTCGGCAAGACCGACGGGCAGATGACCGGCTTCTGGAACAACCCGGAAGCCACCGCCGAGCGCATGGTCGACGGCTGGGTGAAGACCGGAGATGTCGGCTATCTCGACGTCAACGGCTACCTCTACATGATCGACCGCGCCGGCGACATGATCGTGTCGGGCGGCTTCAACATCTATCCCGCCGAGCTCGAGAACGCGCTGTGCGATCATCCCGATGTCATCGAGGCCGCGGTCTTCGGCATCCCGCATGAACGCTGGGGCGAGACGCCCTGCGCGGTGTGCACCATCCGGCCGAACGCGACGGTGAGCGAGGCCGAGCTTGTCGCGCTGTGCGAGGAAAAGCTCGGCAACTACAAGCGACCGGGCAAAGTCGTGCTGCGCGCCGATCCGCTGCCCAAGACGCCGGTCGGCAAGATCAAGCGCAAGGAGCTGCGCGAGCCGTTCTGGGCGGGACACACACGGCGCGTGGCGGGGGCGTGATGTGATGACGAGAGTAGTGCGTAGTCTTGCGCTCGGCGTCGCCGCACTTGGCTTGGCTCTTGGAATCGTCGACGCGGCGAGCGCGCAGATGAAACGAATCGCCGAGCAGCAGGAAAAGGCGTTCGTCGCATGGATGAAGGATCAAGGCGTAGAGCGTGGGATCCTGACCATTGCCGAAGCCTCGCAAGATCCCATTCTCAACCGGGGCTACGGCGGACAGGAGCCCGCCGAACGTGTGCTGCTGGCGAGCCTGAGCAAGCCGATCACGGGTCGCTGCATAGCTCGCATGATCGTCGAGAATCGCCTGCGCCTCGACACCAGGATGAGCGATGTGCTGGCGCCTTTCTTTGCACGCTTCGATAAGCCGGCCGACGCCCGCGTCGCAGACATCACGATCGCGCAGCTTCTCGATCATCGAGCGGGATTCGCCGCGTCACCACGCGACCTGATGACTTCCGCGGCCGTCGATCTGCTGACGAAGACCAGCTCGCCAGCCAAGGCGACACCTCAGGAATTGCTGGCGGCGGCGCTCCAGACGCCGCTTCTGTCGGCGCCTGGCAGCGAGGAGCACTATTCGAACATTGGCTATCTGATGTTGGGTGTCGTCATTGAAGTCATCACCGGCGAGTCCTACGAAAGCTACTGCGGACGCACGATCCTGGAAGCCGCCGGTATCCGCGATGCGCGATTGGACAGCGACTGGCGAGCCTTCTCGGCCTTTGGTGGCTGGAAGCTGTCGGGCACGGAGTATCTACGCTTCCTGTCGGCAGAGCCGGCGTTTCGCTGCGTGCCGCCGACCGCGGCCGATGGCGATGCCTCGCGCCAGACAGGGCTGCGTACGATCGAGCTCTGGAAGTACCAAAGTCGTTGCGAGGTTTCGGACGTCCCGAAGCCGACACCACCATTCTACTGGTTTGGCCAATCGGTCGCGATCATCGGCAGCTCGGAGGTCGTCGCGTCCGACCCGCCCGATTTGAGCGGCCCTCACACACGCCGACCGATTTACAGTGCGATGATGTCCGGCAGTTGGGGCGCCGCGCCGCAAACTTATGGATTGGTCGCGATGCGCCACAACTCGTTGTCGGTTCCATCCTGGTTCGCTTGGTACACGCCGCGACCGCCACAGAGCGCCCGCGACCGGCTGCTGGATCAGATGTTCAACGCAACCCGCGTGCGATAGCGAAGTCGATGCGGGCCGATCACGCCAGCGAGCGCATCTCCTGCGCCGCCACCGTCAGCATGGCGACGTCGACATTGGCCTGCGCCTTGAGGTCGGCGACCAGCCGCGCGGCGCGGTCGAGCGGCTCGCGGCGTGACGCGGACCAGACATCGAGCAAAGCGTTGGCATCGAGCGGGCCGCCTGCCGATGCGGCGACCTGCAGCGCCGAGGCGGTGAGCGTCCGCTGGGCGGCGGCGAGGTCGTCGATCAGCGCGGCCCCGGCCATGATGGTCCAGTGGTTGTCGCGCGGCAGGCGCTCGGCGGCGCCGCGCAGCCAATCCAGGCCCAGTCGCGCCGCCAGCGCGAAATAGACCCGCGCCACATCGGCCACGGGCACGCCCGCACCGTCGGCGAGATTGGCGAGGTCGCCGGTGGTCGCCAGCGTGTCGAGCCGGGCGACCTTCAGCGCCAGCTCTTCGGGCGCGCCCAGGCGGGTGAAGGATTCGGCGCGGGCCTTGAGCTGCTGGCTCTCGCCTTCGGGCAGCAGCGAGTCGAGATCGGCATTGAGCGCGCTCACCGCCGCCTTCCAGCGCGTCACCGCCGCCGTCATGTCGACCGGCCGCGCCAGGTTGCGGATGCACCACACCGTGCCGCGTTCGGTGAGCCGCTGGCTGGCGATCAGCATCGCGGTCTGCGCCTCGGCCACCAGCTTCGGATCGAGCTCTTCGATCTCGCCCCAGATGTCGCGCAGCGCGAAGCTGTCGCGCACGATGGCGAAGCAGCGCGCGATATCGGCGCCGCCCGCGCCGGTGCGCTCGCGGATGTCGTACACGAAGGTGTTGCCGACGCGGTTGATCATCGAGTTCACCACCTGCAGCGCGACGATCTCGCGCCGCAGCCGGTGACGGCGGATCGCCTCGCCGTAGTGAAGCTGCATCGCCGGCGGGAAATAGCGCAGCAGCTCGGCCTCGAGCAGCGGATCGTCGGGCAGGTCGGAATCGAGGATCTCGTCATTGGCCGCGAGCTTGCCGTAGGCCAGCAGCACGCTGAGCTCGGGCCGCGTCAGCGGCTGGCCTGAGGTGGCACGGCGCTTCATCGCGTCGTTGTCGGGCAGGAACTCGACGACGCGGTCGAGCCTGCCACTGCGTTCCAGCGCGCGCATCATGCGCGCGTGGCGCTCGTGCATGGCGCCGGCCTGCGCCGCGGCGACGGTGATCGCCTGGCTCTGCTGGTAGTTGTGGCGCAGCACCAGGGCGGCGACGTCGTCGGTCATCGACGCCAGCACGCGGTCGCGCTCCTCGACGCTGATCGCGCCGCGGCGCACCGCGTCGCCCAGCGCGATCTTGATGTTGACCTCGTGATCCGACGTATCGACGCCGGCGGAATTGTCGAGCGCGTCGGTGTTGATCTTCACGCCGTGCTGCGCCGCCTCGACCCGGCCGCGCTGCGTGGCGCCGAGATTGGCGCCTTCGCCGACGACACGCACGCGCAACTCCGCGCCGTCGATGCGCAGCGCATCGTTGGCACGATCGCCGGCCTCGGCATGGCTCTCGCTGGCCGCCTTCACGTAATTGCCGATGCCACCGAAGAACAGCAGGTCGACCGGCGCCTTCAGGATCGCGCGCATCAGCTCGACCGGCGTCATGTGGTCCGGGTCGACGCCCAGCACCGCCTTGGCCTCGGCGGTCATGGTCACGGACTTCGCGCTGCGCTCGACGATGAAGCCGCCTGGTGACAGCAGCTTCCTGTCATAGTCGGCCCAGGACGAGCGCGGCAGGTCGAACAGCCGCTGGCGCTCGGCGAAGCTCGCCTCGGGGTCGGGCGCGGGATCGATGAAGATATGGCGATGGTCGAAGGCGGCCAGCAGCCTGGTGCGCTTGCTGCGCAGCATGCCGTTGCCGAACACGTCGCCGGACATGTCGCCGACGCCGACCACGGTGAAGTCGGTCTCCTGTACGTCGACGCCCAGCTCGCGGAAGTGACGCTTGACGTTCTCCCACGCGCCGCGCGCGGTGATGCCCATCTTCTTGTGGTCGTAGCCGGCCGAGCCGCCCGAGGCGAACGCGTCGCCCAGCCAGAAATCGTATTCCGCCGACACGCCGTTGGCGATGTCGGAGAAGGTCGCCGTGCCCTTGTCGGCGGCGACCACGAGATAGGGATCGTCGCCGTCATGGCGCACGATTTCGGGCGGCGGCTCGACCGCGCCGTCGGCGTCGAGATTGTCGGTGACGTCGAGCATGCCGCGGATCAGCGTCTTGTAGCATTCGACGCCTTCGGCCTGGGTCTGCTCGCGCGTGGCATTCGCCGGCATGCGCTTGCAGAAGAAGCCGCCCTTGGAGCCGACCGGCACGATGACGGCGTTCTTCACCATCTGCGCCTTCATCAGGCCGAGGATCTCGGTGCGGAAATCCTCGCGCCGGTCCGACCAGCGG
>CAYNOF010001278.1:0-2267 GCA_964398335.1 uncultured Rhizobiaceae bacterium | reverse complement strand
GCGACGACGTTGCTGTCCATGCTGTTACCCTCCCCTGGCACGACCGGCCGGGTTCACGGCGCGGACTCTCGCTGCGGGCGCGATGCCGCGCAAGCCGTCCTCACATGAGATTTAACGGGTGACGCAGCAATCCCTTTCACGCGAGCGTGACGTCTACCCGCCGCGCCGCTCCAGCTCGGCGATCAGCGCGTCCAGCCCGTTGCGGCTGATATAGGAATTGAAGTCGGAGCGACGGGTCATGCCCATGCTCACGCCCTCGACCTGGATGTCGACGACCTTGCTGCGCGCAATCTCCCAGACGATGCGGATCGGCTGGGCGCCCGAAGGCTGCATCAGCTGCGACTCGACGAGCTGCGAGGCACCGTTGGGCGACACCTTGCCGATCTTCAGGGTCTGGCCCTGGTAGTTCTTGAAGCGGCCGGAATAGGCCTTGATTTCGGCCTTCTCGAAGGCCGCCATGAACCGGCTGCGCTGATCGGGCGTGGCGCCGTTCCAGTGCCGGCCCAGCACCATCTGGCCGATCGCGGCGATGTCGAAATTGGCGCGGAACAGCTGGCTCATCTGCTGCTCGCGCTCGGCGTCGGAGGCACCGGCCTTGACCGTGGCCAGCACTTGCGACGCCATGTTCTCGACGACCTGCGCGGCCTCCTGGGCCGCCGCCCCTGCCAGCGAAAGAACCGTCACCAGCGACGCGACCACGCACGTCGCGACCCAACGCCGAAACGTCGCCACATGAGCCTCCATCCGATGATACGTCAGCGCGCGAAGCCCAGCTCGGGCCGCCCCGACGCGACCAGCGCGAGCGACGCGGTCTGCGGAGCGCCCTTCTGCCGGATATCGGCCACGCGCTTCTGCGTATAGGCGCTGCGCAGCGCCGAGTAATAGTCCACCGAGTTCTTCTCGATATCGTCCAGGGCCTGCATGGTGCGCGAGCGGGCGTCGACCAGGGTGACGCCGGCGCGCACATACATCAGGTACTCAACGTCGAGCTGCCAGGTAAGGATGCGGAAGGGATCGATGACATAATCGGCCAGCAGCCCCACCGCGTCGCGCGCGTTGGACGGGCCGATCAGCGGCAGCACGAGATAGGGCCCGCCATCCTCCGGCGGCGCCTTGGCCCACACCCCGATGGTCTGGCCGAAATCCTCCTTGGTCGGCGGGATGCCGAACTCCTTGGCGACGTCGAAGATGCCCAGCACGCCCAGCGTGGTGTTGACCAGGAAGCGGGCGATGGTCTGCGCCGCGCGCGAGGGCTCGCCCTGCGCCACCTCGTTGATCGCGGTGACCGGTTCGCCGAGGTTCTGCACCACGTTGGTGACGCCGCGCTGCACCGGCTCCGGCACCCAGAACTTATAGGTCACGGTGATCGGCCGCACGATGAACATGTCGATGGTGCGGTTGATCGCGAACATGAAGCGGTTGGGGACCTCCAGCGGATCCCACGGCTCGCCCGGCTCCTGGGCGGCGCAACCGCCAAGCCCGGTCGCCGCAGCCACCAGCAGGAGGGCGAGCCCGTACCGGACGCGGGACGATAGATACCTGATCATTATCGATACGACCTGCTCGCCATCCCGAAGGGCCCGGACGGGGTGGCGCAGTATGCTTGCGCAGGTGCTCATTTCACAACGGCAAAGTTTCCCGTGGGCGCGGTGGGTTTTGTGAAGGACGGCTTTTTTGCGACATTAGAAGTTCTGCATTGACTTGGATATAAGCATATCTTTATGTGGAGATATGGAAGACCTCCTTCTCCTCCTCCGGGCGGCGGCCGAGGATACGCGGCTGCGCATCCTGGCGCTGGCGGCGCGCGACCAGCTCACGGTCAGTGAGTTCGTCGACATCCTCGGGCAGAGCCAGCCGCGGGTGTCCCGGCATCTGAAGCTGATGGTCGAGGCCGGGCTGCTGGAGCGGTTCCGCGAGGGCCAGTGGGCGTATTTCCGGCTGGCGCGGCATCCCGAGCTGGCGCCCGTCGTCGAGGCGATCGTCGCCAAGCTGGGGGCCGAGGGCGACCTGGCGCGGCTCGAGGATCTGCGGCGGCGGCGCGAGAACCGGGCCATCGCCTATTTCCGCACCAATGCCGAGCGCTGGGACCAGCTGCGCGCCCTGCACATCGACGACGCCGAGATCGAGAAGACCCTGGTCGGCCAGCTGCCCGACGAGGTCGGCTCGCTGCTCGACATCGGCACCGGAACCGGCCGCATCCTCGAGGTGCTGGCGCGCCACGCCGAGCGCGCCACCGGCATCGACCAGTCGCGCGAGATGCTGGCCGT
>CAYNOF010001277.1:0-1229 GCA_964398335.1 uncultured Rhizobiaceae bacterium | reverse complement strand
TCAACGGCTTCGGCCGCATCGGCCGCAATGTCCTGCGCGCGATCATCGAGTCGGGCCGCAAGGATATCGAGATCGTTGGCCTCAACGACCTCGGCCCGGTCGAGACCAACGCGCACCTCTTCCGCTTCGATTCGGTGCATGGCCGCTTCAACGGCGAGGTCAAGGTCGACGGCGACACGATCGACGTCGGCCGCGGCAAGATGAAGGTCACCGCCGAGCGCGATCCCGCGAAGCTGCCGTGGAAGGCGCTGGGCGTCGACATCGCCATCGAGTCGACCGGCATCTTCACCAGCAAGGACAAGGCCTCGGCCCATCTCGCCGCCGGCGCCAAGCGTGTGCTGGTCTCGGCTCCGGCCGACGGCGCCGACCTCACCGTCGTCTACGGCGTGAACCACGACAAGCTCGCCAAGGAGCATGTCGTGGTGTCGAACGCCTCGTGCACGACCAACTGCCTGGCGCCGGTCGCCAAGGTCCTGAACGACGCCATCGGCATCGAGAAGGGCTTCATGACCACGATCCACGCCTACACCGGCGACCAGCCGACGCTCGACACGATGCACAAGGATCTCTACCGCGCGCGTGCCGCCAATCTGTCGATGATCCCGACCTCGACCGGTGCGGCCAAGGCGGTGGGCCTGGTGCTGCCCGAGCTCAACGGCAAGCTCGACGGCGTGTCGATCCGCGTGCCGACGCCCAACGTCTCGGTGATCGACTTCAAGTTCGTCGCCAAGAAGAAGACCGACACCAAGGAGATCAACGAGGCGATTAAGCGCGCCGCGGCCAACCAGCTCAAGGGCATCCTGGGCTGGACCGACCAGCCCAACGTGTCGATCGACTTCAACCACGACTCGCATTCCTCGGTCTTCCACATGGACCAGACCAAGGTGATGGACGGCACGCTGGTGCGCGTCATGAGCTGGTACGACAACGAGTGGGGCTTCTCCAACCGCATGAGCGACACCGCCGTCGCCATGGGCAAGCTGGGCTGATCTTCCTTTTGCCTTCCCCCGGCGGAGGAAGGCAAAAGCTAACCCCTTCCCTCTGCGCCGAAACCGCTCCATCGTAGGCGCATGAAGTCCAAGCAGCCTGCTCGCGCCAAGGCCGCGCCGCCGCGCATCGTGGTGTCCAACACCTCGCAGCGCGTCGCGACAACCCCGTGGCGGGGCGAGGCGCCGCGGCGCACGGTGATCGTCGTGCACAGCTGGACGCACGTCTCGGCGGCATTGCAG
>CAYNOF010001276.1:0-3156 GCA_964398335.1 uncultured Rhizobiaceae bacterium | reverse complement strand
CGTTCCGTCGGTTCCCACAGCGCGCCGACACTGCGCAGGTAGCCGCGGTCGATGCGCGTCTCCTGCCAGGCGCGCAGGCCGGCCAGTAGCTGGGCGGCATAGGGGTGCGCGAGCGACTGGAGCACGCGCGTGACGTCCTCGACATCGACCTCGGGTTGCCGGCCGAGTGCGTCGGCGATCTCCGGGCGATCGCCGAGCTCGGCGCTGCGCACGAGGTATTCCTGCAGCGCGCCGCGTGCGGCCACGTTGCTCGCCCACCAGCCCTCGACCTTGAGAAAGACGGTGCCGAGGGACGGTCTCTGATCGAGGCCCGTGAGGTAAGGCAGCGAGAACGACAGCGTGTAGGGGGTGCTGTCATTCAGGTTGCGCAGCACGGCATCGAGCTGCGTCTGGCGATCGGGACGGTCCTTGAGGACAGCGAAGGCGGCGCAGGCAAGCGCCGTGTTGTCGCCCACGGCGTACTGGCCGATGACCTCCGTCGTGACATCCGCGCGCCGGAAGGCGGCGATCGCGGACTGGAACGGCGGCGCGCCGACGAGCTGGGACGGATGGCTCGCCGCCTCATAGGCCGTCGTCAGCGCCTTCTCGAGCCTGGTCAGCGCGACGGGCAGCGGCTCCGGCGTGTCGTCGGCGGGTTTCTCCTCGGCCGGCTTCTTCTCGCTCGACGGATCCCTGGCCGGAGCGGCGGCCGACCGCTTGGCGACCGACTCCCACGCGGCGGACGCGTCCTGCCATGCCTTGAGCGCTCCGTCCGACAGCACGGTGAGCCCGGCCCAGGCGCTGCGGGCTTCCTCGTGCCGGCTGGCGGCCTCCTGCAGCGCCTTGGTCGCGTCCTGCCACGCTCTGATGGCGTCCTCGGCACGACGATCGCCGATCGCCCGGCGAGATCGCAGGGCGGCATAGGCGCCAAGGCCGCCGGCCACGGCGGCGGCGAGGATCAAAAGAACGTCCGACATGGGTCATGCTACCGAAGCGGGCGCAAGAACACCAAAGCACGCGCCTTTACAAGGGCAGCCCCGGCCAAACGGGCGGGCGACGTCGGGTTTCGCGACACCTGAGGCATTGCGGTCACACTGCCATCGCGGGGAGGTCTAGGCGTGCGGCGTGCAACCCGGCTATCCTTGCCGGATGCCGGTCTATATCGCCTTGCTGCGCGCGGTGAATGTCGGCGGCACCGGCCTGCTGCCGATGGCCGAGCTCAAAGCCGTGTGCGAGGCCGAAGGCTTCAGCAGCGTGCAGACCTACATCGCCAGCGGCAACGTCGTCTTCGGCGCCCGGCCGTCGGCCGCGAAAGTGAAGGCGGCGCTGGAGAAGCGCCTGCAGGCGCGTGCCGGCAAGCCGGTGGCAGTCGCTGTCCGGACCGCCGACGAGATGGATGCGGTGCTGAAGGCCAATCCGTTTCCCGGCGCGCCGGGCAAGCGTGTCGTCGCGATCTTCCTCGACGAGAAGCCGCCTGGAGATGCGCTCGATCATGTGCGCGGGCAGGGCAGCGAGGAGATGCGGCTGGGCGAGCGCGAGATCTACGTACGCTACGGCGAAGATATGGGCCGCTCGAAGCTCGACATTCCCGCGGCACGCGCGGGTACCGCCCGCAACATGAACACCGTCGCCAAGCTGGTCGAACTGGCACGGTTGCGTTGAGCCGGCGCCCGCGCATTGGCCAGGGAACCGCGACGGGCTCGCCTCGTTGTCCCCCTGCCATCGTGGGGGAATCGGCGTTCTTCCTCAATGGTTGCGCCCGCCGCCTTTCACTTCCCCGATAGTGGGTGGCGGGCGCATTCCCGGTCCGGATGGAGCCCGGACTCAGTAGTCGAGAAGGATCTTCGCCTCGGCGGGCGAGAGTTGCTCGTCGCAGCGTGCGACGCGTGTCTTGCGGCCTTCCATGAAGATGCAGCGTGCATTCGACGGCGGCGTCTTCAGCCGCAGGTCGTTGCCCGTGCCCCTCATGTTCGCCTGCATCGCCTCGAGGTCCCGGCTGAGATTGTCAAAGCCGCTGCCCCTGCAGTTCACCGGGCGGTTGCGCCACGGCTCGACGTTGACACAATCCTCAAGAGCCAGGGCCGCCTGTGAACCGGCGCACAGGCTCAAGACCAACACGCCAATGAAGGCTCTCATCCCGCTGATACTCCGCAAGGGGTGAGTTTGTCTTTTAGCAGAGGGTCACAAAAAGACCTCTGCGGCGTTGCAGCACACAGCGCGAAATTTGGTCCGGTTTTACTGCCTTATTTCGCCTGCGCGCTCACTGGAAGCAACTCGCGAACAAGCCCGCACGCCGCCGACCAGAGCCGACCTGCACCATCGCAGGCTTCCCCCGAACACATGCTCAGTGGTGCCAGATCGGGAGCGCGACGGCGACGGAGGCAAGCAACAGTATCGCGAACACCAGGTTGATAATCCGGTTGCTGCGCGGCTCGCGGAAGAAACGGGTCAGCACCGTGCCGGCCAACAGCCAGGCGACGCTCGACGCGGCGATGATCAACAGCAGCACGGCCATCTTGGCGGCGACGTCGAGGCCGACAGCGCCGCGCATCAGGGTGAAGCCGGAGAACAACGCCGCCATCGCGGCATAGCCCTTGGGATTGACCAGCGACAGCAGCAGCCCGGCGAGGAAGGAAGGCTGGCGGCGCTCGGCCGTGCTGTCGCCCAGCGGCGGCGCCGTGGCGATACGCCAGGCGAGATAGGCGAAGTAGGCGGCCGCGAGGATCGCCACGACGGGCGTGGCGCCCGGGATCGCCAGCAGGAGGCCGACCACGCCGCTGGCGACGGCCGCCATCACGCCCACCATGCCCAGCACGATGCCGGCGAGATAGGCCAGGCTGCGGCGCGCGCCGAAGGCCGCACCGGTGGCGGCGAGGCTCAGCACCGCGGGACCGGGGCTGCCGGCCAGCGCCAGGCCGGCCAGCACGAAACCGGGCAACTCCTCCATCTCAGTCGTCTCTGCTATGGATGCGCATGGCCTCGCATATGGATGCGCATGCCCGGTCGGGTCTTGAACGATCGTGCGGCGACTGGATCCGCATCGCACCGCCCGTCGCCGGGCTGGAGCGCGTCGAGGCGTATTTCGCCGGCCATGCCTACGACCCGCATCGCCACGACACCTATGCCATCGGCTACACGATGGAGGGCGTGCAGTCGTGCCGCGCTCGCGGCAGCAGC
>CAYNOF010001275.1:0-2073 GCA_964398335.1 uncultured Rhizobiaceae bacterium | reverse complement strand
CCCGGCGGTCGCGGCGCGGCCGAGCAGCGGGTCGGCGACGGCGAGGATCGCGGTACCGACCAGACCGACATTGGTGGCGGTGAAGCCCAGCGTCAGCGAGCGATACGAGGTGCGCAGGCCGACGAAATCGACGAGGAACAGGTTGCTGCAGACGATGGCGACGAGCGCGGCGATCAGCCCGACCTCGCGCGCCGGCGGCTGCAATCGGGGCGATACCAGCTCGCCGATCAGGCCGTGGCTGACGACGATGCAGAAGAACAGCGAGAAGACCCCCGCGGCCAGCCACAACGCGCCGGGCGGCCGCACGGCGAACCAGATCGTCGTCATGTAGACGCCCAGCGCCAGCAGCAGGCCGCAATAGCAGGCGAGCAGCGCGTACTCGACCGCCTCGCGCTTCTCGAAGGCGCGCGCATCGACGATCTGCACCGGCAGGCGGATGGGGCCGCTGCTGACCACCCGCAGATAGATCGCGCCGCCGGGGAATTCCGGCGGCAGGCGGAAGGCGATGCGCCGATGCGGCGCCGGATCGTAGGCGTGCGGCACCTCGAGGCCGGCGGAGACGAGGCGGTAGGTTCCGTCGGCCAGCGGCAGGTAGAGATCGACGCGATCCATGCCGCCGTGGCGGATCAGCAGCCACCACAGGTCCCGGTCATCGACCCGCCAGTCGACGGCCACGCGCATCCACACCGCGGCGCGGGTCAGGCCGAAGGACGGCGCCGAGCGACCGTCGGGCCTGAACCGCTGGGCATAGGGCGGCGAGATCACGTCGGTGAAACCGAGACGGCCGTCGGGATCGACCAGGAAGCTGGCGCCCGGTGCCAGGTCGACCACGCCCTCCAGCCCGTACACCGCGACCGGCGGCGGTCCTTCCTGCGCGCGCGTGGCGCCGGACCACGCCATGGCGGCGAGGCAGAGGACGATGCCCAGCAGTCGCGGCAGCACCATGCCCGGATCATACCATGCAAAGACAAAGGGCCGGGGATCACTCCCCGGCCCTTCCGTATCCGATCCGGCTGGATCGACGACGGACCTAGAAGTCCATGTCGCCGCCCATGCCGCCCATGCCGCCACCCGGCATCGGCGCGGCCTTCTTCTCCGGCCGCTCGGCGATCATCGCCTCGGTGGTGATCAGCAGGCCGGCGACCGAGGCCGCGTCCTGCAGCGCCGTGCGCACGACCTTGGTCGGGTCGATGATGCCGGCCTTGATCATGTTGACGTACTCGGCCTTCTGCGCGTCGAAGCCCTGGTTGGTGTCCTTCGACTCCAAGAGCTTGCCGACGACCACCGAGCCGTCCTCACCGGCGTTGTCGACGATCTGCCGGATCGGCGCCTGCAGCGCGCGACGGATGATGTCGATGCCCGCCTTCTGGTCGGGGTTCGAGGTGCGCAGCTTGTCGAGCGCGCGGGTGGCGTAGAGCAGGGCCGAGCCGCCGCCGGCGACGACACCCTCTTCCACCGCGGCGCGCGTGGCGTGCATCGCGTCATCAACGCGATCCTTGCGCTCCTTGACCTCGACCTCGGTCGAACCGCCGACCTTGATGACGGCGACGCCGCCGGCCAGCTTGGCGAGACGCTCCTGGAGCTTCTCCTTGTCGTAGTCCGAGGTGGTCTCCTCGATCTGCGCCTTGATCTGGGCGATGCGGCCCTCGATGTCGGCCTTCTTGCCGGCGCCGTCGACGATCGTGGTGTTCTCCTTCTGGATCAGTACCCGCTTCGCCTTGCCCAGCATGTCGAGCGTGACGTTCTCGAGCTTGGTGCCGAGATCGTCGCTGATCAGCTGGCCGCCGGTGAGGATCGCCATGTCCTCGAGCATCGCCTTGCGGCGATCGCCGAAACCCGGCGCCTTCACCGCCGCGACCTTCAGGCCGCCGCGCAGCTTGTTGACGACCAGCGTCGCCAGGGCCTCGCCCTCGACGTCCTCAGCGACGATCAGCAGCGGCTTGCCCGACTGCACGACCGCCTCGAGCACCGGCAGCATCGCCTGCAGGCCCGAGAGCTTCTTCTCGAACAGCAGCAGGAACGGCGACTCGAGCTCGCAGGTCATCTTGTCGGCGTTGGTGATGAAGTACGGCG
>CAYNOF010001274.1:0-2042 GCA_964398335.1 uncultured Rhizobiaceae bacterium | reverse complement strand
GGACATAGGCCGCGTTGACCCGGCGGATATAGGCGCGGTCAGCGGTGTATGGCGGCACATAGACCTCGCGCGGTCCCAGCGGGAACCAGCCCACCGGCGCGATCGCAGCGCCGATCGCCAATGCCGCGCCCGCGGCGGCGACGTCGACGAAGCCGACGACGGCCGGGGCATAGACGGGACGCGCCTCACGCGCCGGCGGTACCCAGTACCAGCGGCCGGCCTGGTTCACCCAACGACCGTAGTGCGAGGGCGCGAAGCCCCAGGGCTGATCGTCGATCCAGGTCCAGCCCCACGGATCGACCCAGCGCCAGCGGCCCTGGCGATAGGGTTCCCAACCGACCGGCACGGTACGCGGCGACCAGACGCGGCCGTAGCTGCCGACCGTGCTCCAGGTGCCGTAGTAGTCCAGCTCCTCGTAGCCGGTCATGCTCGTCGGCACGTACTGCACCGATTGCGTGGTGACGATCTGGCGATCGCGCGCCGCCCATTCCGGCGGCATCGGCGGGGTTGCCTGACGCACAACCTCGAACACCGGCGGCGCCGTGCCGGTCAGCACGCCGATCTCGCCGGCATGCACGATCAGCTCGGTGCCGTTGGAGGCGATCACGCGCGCGCTGCCGGTGCGCACGCCGACGCGCGTGGCGTCGTCGGTGGTCCCGGCCTCGATCATGTAATCGCCATCGCCGATCAGTATCGCCGAGCCGCGCGGCGTGAGGATCTCGATCTGCTGGCCCTGCTGCAGGCCGACCGGCTTCACGTCGATGCGGCCCTGCGAGACGCGCAGCTGGAACTGATCGTCGGTCAGCGCCAAGGTTTCGAGCTGCGTGCTGCCCTGCATGCGGATGCGCGTGCCGCCGACGAACAGCTCGGCCCGGCCGTTGGGCTCGGTCCACAACGCATTGCCCGATGTCATCGGATAGTTGATCGCGGCCGGCTGCCAGTTGGTCTCGTCGCGATCGTGGAACGAGACGGTGCCGTTGATGAAGGCGAGACGACCGATGCGATCCGGCGGATCCGCCGATTGCGCCCAGACCGTCGTCATCATGGCGAGCAGGGCGGCGACCAGCACACCCAAGCCACGCAGCAAAATGCCCATGCGTTCCTCCGCAAGAAGCCGTCACGCAGAACGCCAATACGGGCTGGCCGTTGCGTGGCGGGACGGAGGTCTTCTCGGGGCAAACCAGTAACTGATGATGACGGCCAAGCCCCCTCTGCGGCGCATATCGGTCGCGCCGCATGATCGCTTGCGATCAGATGCGGCGACACCCCAGTTTAGCCGCCATCATCCAGGGACGAAGGACGGGGGATGCTGCCGCTTCAGGGAGTTCTGGTTCTCGATTTGACACAGGTCATTGCAGGGCCCACGGCGGGGCAGGTCCTTGGCGACATGGGCGCCGATGTGATCAAGGTCGAGCCGCTGAGCGGCGATCATTTCCGGCCGCAGCTCGGCGGCGCCTGGGTGCCGGGCATGAACCGCAACAAGCGCGGCCTGGCGATCGACCTGAAATCCGAGGGCGGCCGGGAGGTCCTGCGTCGCCTGGCGAAAAAGGCCGATGTCTTCATGGAGGCCTTCGTCCCCGGTGTGATCGCCTCGCTGGGCTTCGGCTACGACACCGTGCAGGCGCTCAACCCGCGCATCGTCTACCTCTCGATCTCCGGCTACGGCCAGACCGGCCCCTACAGCGATCGGCCGGGCTACGATCCGTGCATCCAGGCCGAGGTCGGGCTGATGGAAGCCACCGGCGAGATGGACGGGCCGCCGGCGCGCGCCGGCACCGCGCCGATCGACCAGATGACCGGCTCCTACGGTGCGCTGGGCGTCGCCATGGCGCTGCTGCAGCGTCATCACACCGGGCGCGGCCAGCACATCGATCTCGCGCTCTACGATGTCGGCGTGCAGATGATGAGCCATTGGCTGACCAATCTCGGCCATACCGGCGAGGACCCGCAGCGCATGGGCGCCTCGCACACGCTGATCGTGCCGCTGCGCAATTTCGAGACGCAGACCGGCACTGTCTATGTCGCCTGCACCAACGACAATT
>CAYNOF010001273.1:0-6569 GCA_964398335.1 uncultured Rhizobiaceae bacterium | reverse complement strand
CCGCGATATCGGCGTCACCGGTGGCGACCAGGCCCTTGCGCCTCAGCGCGATGCCGCGGCAGTAGAGCGGCACGGCCTGGCGCGGATTGAGCCGCAGCGCGGCGTCGAAATCGGCGATGGCGGCATCGAGACGGTCGGCGCGCAGATGAACGAAACCGCGGTTGTTCAACGCGCGCGCCAGGCCCGGACTGCGCCGCACGGCCTCGTCGCAGTCCTTGAGCGCGAGGTCGAGCTTGCCGAGCATGGTCTGCAGCCAGCAACGATCGGCCCAGGCGCCGGCATTGGCGGGATCGAGCTCGAGCGCCCGGTTGTAGTCGCGCATCGCCACGTCGCGCCGACCCAGGCGATAGTTGGCGGAGGCGCGACCATGGAAGGCGTTGGCGTAGGTCGGCCGCAGACGGATCGCCTCGTCGTAATCGCCAATGGCGCGGGCGCTGTCGCCCTTGCGTTCATAGGCCAGGCCGCGATTGTAGTAGGCGATCGCCAGGTTGGCGCTGGTCTCGCCGCCCGCCCCGATCACCGCGGTGCAGCCGGCGATCAATTCATTCAGGTCCGTGCTGCTGCAGCGCTTCCAGTTCTCCTCCCGCGTCGCCTGCGCTGCTGCCGGCGCGACGCTCCCTGCCAGAGCGAGCACCGCCAGCACGAGCCATGCCTGCCGCAGCGACGTCACGGCGTCAGGGGGTGATCGCCTCGTGCGCGAACTGGCGCATGAGGATGCGGTAGTTGGCGCCCTGGGTCGGGGCCTGCATCATCAGCACCACCACCAGCTTCTCCCTCGGATCGACGACGAAGTTGGTGCCGGTGGCGCCGGCCCAGTAGAACTCGCCGACCGAGCCCAGCATCGGGTTGCGGCCGTCGGCGATGCGCACGGCGAAGCCCAGGCCGAAGCCCTGGCCCATCACCGGCGAGGGCGTGCTGACGCCGGGGTTGGCGGTGACCGCGGCGTTGAACTTCGTGCCCGGCGGCAGATGGTCGGCAGTCATCAGCTCGACCGTCTTGCGCGAGATCAGGCGCACGCCGTCGAGCTGGCCGCCATTGAGCCAGAACTGGCCGAAGCGGGCGTAATCCGCGGCGGTCGAGACCATGCCGCCGCCGCCCGACGGCCAGGACGGCGGTGCCTTGACGTCGCGCATCACGGGGCGCTGGCCGTGCGCGTCCTTCTGCGGCTCGGCCAGCCGGCCGATGTTCTTGGCATCCACCCAGAAACCTGTATCCGGCATCTTCAGCGGCCCGGTGATGCGCTCGGCGACGAACGCGTCGATCGACTTGCCGCTCACCACCTCGACGATCCAGGCCAGCACGTCGGTCGACACGCTGTACTCCCAGGTCGTGCCCGGCTGATGCTTCAACGGCAGGCGGATCAGCTTGGCGATGAACTCGCGCGTCGTGAGGTTGCGGTTGTTGATGCCGGCCTTCAGGTACTCCTGGTCGACCAGCGACTTGTCGAACGTGCCGTAGGTCAGGCCCGAGGTGTGGCGCAGCAGGTCCTGCACCGTCATCTGCCGGCGCATCGGCTCGGTCACGAGCTCGACCGTGCCGTCGTCCTTCTTCTTCTCGACGCCGACCTCGAGCCTGGCGAATTCCGGGATGAAGTCCGACACCGGCTGGGCGATGGAGAGCTTGCCCTCCTCGGCCAGCATCATGATCGCCAGCGATACCATCGGCTTGGTCATCGAGGCGATGCGGAAGATCGCGTCGGGCTTCATCGCCGCCTTCTCCTCGCGGTCGCGGAAACCGACCGCGTCGAGATAGGCCACCTTGCCGTTGCGCACGATGATGGCGACGGCGCCGGGAATCTCGCCCTTGTCGACGCCCTCCTTCAGCCGCGCCGTGAAGGCCTTGAGCCTGTCGGACGACAGCCCGACCTCCTCCGGCTTCGCGGCACGCGGCAGGCCCTGCGCCAGGACGGGCGCGGCAATGAACAGCGCGGCCGTGGTGGCCAGCAGCAGACGACGCGTAAGCATACTGTGCTCCCCTGGGACCGCCGGCGTCCCGCCGGCATCATGAAAAGAGCCGGCGAGACGCCGGCGCTCCCAATCAATTCACCGCCTGATAGACCAGCTCGCGCATGAGATAGCGGTACGGCAGGCGGGCGGCCGGCGACTGCATCATCATGACCACGAACATCTTCTCCTTCGGGTCGATCCAGAAATAGGTACCGTAGGCGCCGCCCCAGAAATAGTCGCCCACCGAGCCCTGCAGCGGCGAGCGACCCGCATCGACACGCACGGCGAAGCCCAGGCCGAAGCCCTGGCCCATGCGGCGGCTGGGCTCGAGCGCCTCGAAGCGCCACATGTCGGGACCCATCATCACATCCGGCGGCAGATGGTTGGACGTCATCAGGTCGACCGTCTTGTGCGACAGCAGGCGCACGCCGTCGAGCTGCCCGCCGTTGAGCAGCATCTGGCAGAAGCGCGCGTAGTCGGCCGCCGTCGACACCATGCCGCCACCGCCGGACTTCCACCTGGCGGCGGTGGTAACCAGGGGAATGTTGGGCACCTCGTTCTTCGGCCCTTCCTTCTGCGGACGCGCGCCACGATTGGCCTTGCCGGCATCGACCTCGAAGCCGGTATCATTGAGCTTCAGCGGCTTGGCGATGCGCTCGGCGATGAACTTGTCGAGCGGCATCTTCGACACCACCTCGACGATCGCGCCCAGCACGTCGACGGAGTGGCTGTACTCCCAGGTCGTGCCCGGCTGGTGGATCAGCGCGAGCTTCGACAGCTTGGTGACCATCTCGGCATTGGTCTGGTTGCGATCGCCGACCTTGGCATCGACATAGGCCTGCTTCAGCGGGTTGTCGCCGGCGACGCCGTAGGTCAGGCCCGACGTATGGCGCAGCAGGTCCTGGATGGTCATCTCGCGCCTGGGCGCCTCGAGCACGACCTCGGAGGTGCCGTCGTCCTTCTTCTTCACCACGCCGACCTTGAGGTCCTTGAACTCCGGCAGGTAGCGCGACACCGGATGGGCGATGGAGAGCCTGCCTTCCTCGGCCAGCATCATGATCGCCACCGACACGAACGGCTTGGTCATCGAGGCGATGCGGAAGATCGCGTCGTTCTTCATCTCGGCCTTGGCCTCGGGATCGCGCAGGCCGAAGGATTCGAAATAGGCGATCTTGCCGTTGCGCGCGATCAGCACCACGGCGCCGGGCAGCTCGCCGTCCTTGACGCCCTGCTTCATGCGGTCGCCCAGCCGCTTCAGCCGGTCGCCCGACAGCCCGACCTCCTCGGGCTTGGCCGCACGCGGCAGGCCTTGCGCCAGCACCGCCGTCGAGAACGCCAGCGCCAGCGCGCAGGCCGCCAACGAAGTCGCGAACCGCATGGTGTTTCCTCCATTCACTTATTCATCGTTGGCGCGACGGTAGCGCGCCGATTCGCGCGCGACAACGACAGCGCGTGCAATGCCGCCGTCAGGATTCCGCGTGCCCTGCATCCGCGATCGCGGGCGGCCAGACGATGGTGAAACGCTCGAACACCGCCATCATGCCCGGATCGAACGCGAAGCCGTCGCGCCCGGCGAGCGCCGAGTAGAAGCTGATGTGCGCGCGCAGCCAGTCGGCACGCGTGCGATCGCCCTCACCTTCATCCCAGGCGAAGGCGTCGTCGACCTGGTTCATCGGCTTCACCGTGACATCGGTCGTGCGCCAGATCGCCGCCGGCCTGTCGCGGCTGTCGAGCATCACCACGTAGCCGCCGACACGTGCCATGCCTTCCTTGCCGATTTCGATCTGCTGCATCAGGCAGCACGTCGCGCGCTTGCGACCGATGAACACCAGCTCGTTGAGCTCGTCGGTGAGAGCTTCGGTCCAGCCGAAGCGCGCGACGTCGTATTCGGTGTCGGCGATGCCGTGCGCGGCGCGGAAGGCCGCGAAACAGGCGTCGGTCTGTGGCGTGCGGATGTTGGGCACGTGCGTCTCAGGAATCGCCGGCGTCTCGCCGGCCCTTCACATGATGCCGTCGGGACGCCGGCAATCCCAATGAAAAAGCCCCGCCGGTACGGCGGGGCTTCGGCCTTGCGGATCCGGTCAGGTGATGGCGATCGGGCCACCGTTGGAGCCGGTCGCGCCCCTGATCGGCGCCGGCGAGAACACGTAGACGAACTGATACTTCTTGTCGGCGATCAGCGCGTCGAAGTTCATGTTCTCGTGGTTGAGGATGCCGTGCTTGGTCTGCATCTCGCCATGCACCACGAAGACCAGGTTCTTGTCCGGGTTGGGCACGACCTCGGTCGCCCAGGTATCGGCGCCGGTGAGGCAGACGCCCTTGTCGATGCACCACTTCGCGACCTCCAGGCCGATGCCCGGCTCGCCGCTGTTGTACTTGTCGTTGTTCTTGCTCCAGAGCTTGCTCCAGCCGGTCTGGAAGAACACCGCGTCGCCTTCCTTGATGTCGGCCTCGTTCATGCCCTGCTTCTGCATCGCCGCGCGCAGATCGGCGACTTTGATCTCGTCGCCGGCCTCCATCATCTTGCCCTTCACGGCCTCGACGTCGAACAGGTGGCCGCGGGTGAACAGCGGCTTGATGTGCTCGATGCCGAGCTTCTTCAGGCCGTAGGCACCGCCGATCTCGAGCTCGGTGTGGCCGTTGTAGTAGCGCATCTCGCTCATGTCGCCGTCCTTGCCCATCTGGATGCCGATGTGGCCAAGGCCGTCGAACTGCGTGCCGGTCTGGCCGATCTCGGTGGCCAGGAACTCATCGTGATAGATCAGCTTGTTGTTGCCGAACGGACCACCGGTCGGCGTGCCGGGGATGCGCAGCACGAACTGGCGCTCGCCGAATTTCGGCATCGCCGCATCATAGATCTGGCCGATGCGATAGATCTTGCCGTCCTTGATCCACTTCGCCGCGTCGAGAACCTTGGCCGGCGTGATCCAGTTCGATGCACCGGCCTGATCGTCCTTGCCCCATTTGGGGTGCGGCCACCACGGCTTGTCGCTGAGTGCCGGCGCGGCAACCGGTGTGGACTGCGCGTGCGCGGCCTGCGCGAGCAATGTGCCCGCCATCGCCACGCCACCGGCCACGGCGGCGCCGGTGAAGAAGCTGCGGCGTTCCGGATTGTCGGGCTCGCTGTCGGCCGCGGTCAGCCCTTCCTGCTTCAAGAGGTATTTTGCGTCCATGGATTTCCTCCGTTACGGCTCCGCTCGTTGGTCCCCGCGGTAGCTCGCGCGAAACGCTGCGATGGGTTGCCGAAACAGTCAACGGAACAACTCGTGAAGCAATCGTTTGCTTCACAAATATGTAACATCACGGATTGGCCGGTCCTTGACCGCGCACTGCAACCATCGGAGCGTGTGTCCATGAGCCTGTTCGACTCCGATCGTTCCGCCCAGCGCATGCCGGTGGCGCTGATCACCGGCTTTCTCGGCAGCGGCAAGACCACCTTGCTCAACAAGGTGCTGCAGGACCCGCGCATGGCGCGCTCGCTGGTGCTGGTCAACGAGTTCGGCGAGGTCGGCCTCGATCATCTGTTCGTGCAGTCGGTCAAGGGCGAGATGGTCCTGCTGCAATCGGGCTGCGTGTGCTGCACGATCAAGGGCGATCTCGAGAAGACGCTGCGCGAGATCGCCATGAAGCGGCAGAAGGACGAGATCGCACCCTTCGACCGCGTGCTGATCGAGACCACGGGTCTCGCCGATCCGGCGCCGATCGTGGCGCTGCTGCTGAACAACCCGACGACGGCGCACGACTATCGCCTCGACGCCATCGTCACCACCGTCGACCTGGTGCACGGCGCGCAGCAGCTCGACGCGCAGGAGGAAGCGGTCAAGCAGGTCGCCGTCGCCGACCGCCTGCTGCTGACCAAGGGCGACCTCGCCGACGCGCAGGGCCGCGATACGCTCGACGCGCGCATCGCCGCGCTGAACCCCGGCGCACGCCGTCACGAGGTGTCGAACGGCGCGATCGATCCGGCCCTGCTGTTCGACGCCGGCCCGTTCGATCCCGCGGGCAAGACCGACCGCGTGCGCGACTGGCTGGCGGCCGAGGCGCACGACCATCATCACGCGCACGACAACAGTCACCATCACCCCGATCATCACGACCATGTCGACCGCAGCCGCCACGACGCGCGCGTCGGCAGCTTCTGCCTGACCTTCGACGAGCCGCTCGACTGGGTACCCTTCCAGCGCTGGCTGGCGGCCGTGCGCGCCAACTGGGCCGACCACCTGCTGCGCGTGAAGGGCGTGCTCAACGTCGAGGGCGAGAGCGAGCCGCTGGTGATCCACGGCGTGCACACGATCTTCCATCCGCCGACGCGCCTGGCCGCCTGGCCCGACGACGACCGCCGCTCGCGCATCGTCTTCATCACCCGCGACCTCTCGCGCGAGATGGTCGAGGCGAGCTGGCAGCAGATGCGCGAGATGGCGTCTTAGGCAGACCCTGTTGCGTCAGGGACATCGCATGTCTATGTTCAACAAAGTGGGCCTTTGTTGAACACGGGATGAACGTCATGGCCAGGTCGCGCGCGCGTACCGGACTCAAAGACAGCGGGCCGGCCAGATACAGGTCTGCTATCGCACGGGCGGGTACGTCGGCGTCCAGCCCGAGCCAAGTCGACCTCGTCCTCCA
>CAYNOF010001272.1:0-2346 GCA_964398335.1 uncultured Rhizobiaceae bacterium | reverse complement strand
CGGCGAGGAGGGCGAGATCCGGCATCTCGCCACGCGCGCCGGCCAGCCCGGGCTGGTCGAGCTGTGGCCGGTGTGCAAGCCGCAGGGCGATGCCGACGACATGCCGCCGGCGCGCCGCATGGCGCGCCTGGTCGCGGCGCATTGCGCCTCGCTGATCGGCCGCGAGCGGCTGGCCGACGGACGGCTGATCGACGCCGGCGACATCATGGTGCTGCTGCGCAAGCGCAACGCCTTCGTCGGCGAGCTGATCGGCGAGCTCAAGGCGCGCGGCATCGACGTCGCCGGCCGCGACCGGCTGAGCCTGTTCGACGATCTCGGCGTGCAGGACCTGGTGGCGCTGGGCAAGGCGGCGCTGCTGCCGACCGACGATCTCACTTTGGCCTGCGTGCTGAAGGGGCCGCTGGTCGGCCTCGACGAGGCGGCGCTGTTCACCCTGGCGCATGGCCGCGGCCGCGATCTGTGGGCCGCCTTGCGCGCCCGCGCCGAGGCCGGCGAGGCACCTTTTGTTCAAGCCCATGCCCGCCTGTCGGCGATCTTCGCCCGCGCCGATTTCCTGCCGCCCTACGCCTTCTACGCCCGCATCCTCGGGCCCGAGGGTGGCCGCCGCGCCTTGCTCGAGCGGCTGGGGCCGGATGCGCTCGATCCGATCGACGAGTTCCTGGCCCAGGCCTTGGCGTGGTCGACGGCGGGGCGCGGATCGCTGCAGGGCTTCCTGCACCACATCGAGACCGAAGGCGGCGAGATCAAGCGCGATCTCGACGGCCGCCGCCGCCGCGAGGTGCGGATCCTGACCGTGCACGCGTCCAAGGGGCTGGAGGCGCCGATCGTCTATCTGCCGGACACGTGTTCGGCGACCGACGACCGCGAGCGCGTGCTGTGGGTGCCGCAGGGACCGCCGCTGTGGGCGTTCCGCGCCGCCGAGACGCGGGTGCCGACCGTCGACACGCTGAAGGCCGATCTGCTGCGGCGCCAGCGCGAGGAGCATCACC
Source organism: uncultured Rhizobiaceae bacterium (assembly GCA_964398335.1). Taxonomy (GTDB): domain Bacteria; phylum Pseudomonadota; class Alphaproteobacteria; order Reyranellales; family Reyranellaceae; genus JAFAZJ01. The sequence goes on along the minus strand of CAYNOF010001272.1, from coordinate 1,357 downwards.
GCCTGCTCTACGTGGCGATGACGCGCGCCAGCGAGCGGCTCTATGTCGGCGGCTTCCACGGCAGCAAGCCGCCGCGCGCCGGCAACTGGCATGGCCTGATCGACGCCGGCCTGCGCAGCGTCGGCGAGGTCTTCGCCTTCGACTCGGCGGCGATCGACGCCGGCGCCGCGCGCCCATCCTGGGTCGGCGAGGGAGTGCGGCTGGTGCGCGGCGATGCCGCGGATGCCCTTCGATCGGCCGCCAAACAGCGGGCACGCGCGGCGTTGCCGGCCTGGGCCAGTCGAGCCGCGCCGGCGGAGACGGTACCGCCGCGTCCGCTGATGCCGTCGCGTCCCGACGAGGAGGATACGCCGGACGAAGCGGCGCGTGCCGCCCAAGGCGGCTGGGCCGAGCCGGCGGTGCTTTCGCCGCTCGCCGGAGACCGTGACCGGCGCTTCCGGCGCGGCACGCTGCTGCACCGGCTGCTGCAGCGCCTGCCCGACGTGCCCGTCGCCGATCGCGCGCCCTTTGCCGCGACGTGGCTGGCGCGCGAGGCCGCCGATCTCGACGGCGAGAGTCGGACGCGGTGGGCCGAGGAGGCGGTCGCGACGCTGGCTTTGCCGGACGCGGCGGCGCTGTTCGCGCCCGGCAGCCGCGCCGAGACTCCGGTGGTCGGCGTGGTCGACACACCGTCGTGGCGGGTGGCGCTCAGCGGCCAGATCGATCGCCTCGCGATCACCGACCAGGCGGTGCTGTTCGCCGACATCAAGACCAACCGCCCGCCGCCGGCGCGCGTCGAGGACGTGCCGCGGGTCTACCGGCGGCAGCTCGCGCTCTATCGCGCGCTGCTGGCGGGGATCTATCCCGATCGCCCAGTGCGCGGCTTCCTGCTGTGGACCGACGGACCGAGTCTCATGGAGATGCCCGCGGCGCTGCTCGACGCGGCGCTCAGTCGGGCAGGCTGAAGCGGAAGGTCGCGCCGCGGTCCGGCTCCGACTCGGCCCAGATGCGCCCGCCGTGCCGCTCGACGATGCGGCGGGCGATCGACAGGCCCACGCCGGTGCCGTCGAATTGCTGGGTGCTGTGGAAGCGCCGGAAGGCGCCGAACAGATCGGTGGCGCCGTGCGCGTCGAAGCCGGCGCCGTTGTCGCGCACGGAATAGATCCTCTCGCCGTCGCGCCCCTCGCAGGCGATCTCGACGACCGGCGCGGCGCGGCCGCGCGTGAACTTGAAGGCGTTGGACAGCAGGTTGACGAACACCTGCCGCAGCAGCGCGGGATCGCCCGAGGCGTCGCACAGCGGCCCGATGCGCAGATCGACCGGCGGCTGGCGCGCCGTGTCGCGCAGCTCCTCCAGCACCTCGTCGACCAGGGCGCGG
>CAYNOF010001271.1:0-1995 GCA_964398335.1 uncultured Rhizobiaceae bacterium | reverse complement strand
TAGGCCGCCAGCCCGCCGACGACGGCACCGTCCTTCAGCGCCGCGAGCGCGATGAAGCTGTCGCGAGCCAGCAGGCGCGCGAGGTAATCGGCGCCGGGGCGCTGGGCGCCATAGCCCTGCGGATCGTCGAAGGCCTCGCCGAAGACGTCGAGCAGCTGGCCCATCAGCGCGACGTCGGCGGGCGCCAGCACGCGGATCGTGACGGACACGCTCAGCCCTTCTTCGCCCGCTCGATGCCGTCGACGATCATCTGCGCCGCCTTCTCGGCGTCGCCCCAGCCCAGGGTGCGGGCCCATTTGCCGGGCTCGAGGTCCTTGTAGTGCTGGAAGAAATGCGCGACCTGCTGGGTCAGGATCGCCGGCAGCTGGTCGTAGTTCTTCACCCCGGTATAGAACGGGTGCAGCGAGTCGACCGGCACGGCGATGATCTTCTCGTCGCTGCCGGCGTTGTCCTCCATCAAGAGCACGCCCACCGGCCGGCAGCGGATCACCGCGCCGGGCACCACGGGCGTCTGGCCGACGACGACGACGTCGACCGGATCGCCGTCGCCCGACAGCGTGTGCGGGATGAAGCCGTAATTGCCGGGATAGAACATCGCGGTGTGCAGGAAGCGATCGACGAACATCGCGCCCGATGCCTTGTCGAGCTCGTACTTCACCGGCTCGCCGCCCTGCGGCACCTCGATCAGCGCGTTGACGTCCCATGGCGGGTTGCGGCCGATGGGGATCTTCGACAGGTCCATGAGGTCTCTCTCCTCCTGCCTTCTCCCTCCGGGGAAAGGCGATCAATGCGGCGCGGATGGCCGGTTCATGTCGGCGGCGGCGCGGGCGCGGGCGCGCGCGCGGCCGCTGGCCATCTGGTCGTACATCGCCAGCGCGATCTCGCGCTCGCCCATGACGATGGCGTGCGCGCCGCATTCACGGAGATGCTCGATCTCGGCGTCGGAATGAGCGCGCGCGACGATCTCCAGGTCGGGATTGAGCGCCTTGGCCTTGACCACGATCTGGCCGGCGTCGAAGCCGTTGGGGATGGCGACGAAGAGATGCTTGGCGCCCGGGATGTTGGCGGCGGCCAGCACCTTGGGCATCTGCGCGTCGCCCATCACCACCTCGATGCCAAACAGGCGCGCCGACTCGACATAGTCGCGCCGCTCCTCGATCGCCAGCATCTCGGCGCCGTCCTTGCGCAGCGCCTCGGCGATCACGCTGCCGACGCGGCCGAAGCCGATGATCACCGTGTGGTCCTTCAGCGCCGTGGTCGGCGGATCGTCGTCGTCGCTGGCCGCCGGCACGATCGGCTGCGGCCGCGACTTGGCGCGCAGTCGGTCGAGGATCACGAAGAACACCGGGTTGATCAGGATCGACAGGATGGCGCCGGCGAGGATCAGGTCCTGCGCCGCCTTGGGCATCAGGTTCAGGGCCAGGCCGACGCCGGCGAGGATGAACGAGAACTCGCCGATCTGCGCCAGGCTGGCCGAGATGGTGAGCGCCGTGCCGCGCGACAGCCGGAAGGCGCGCACGATGGCGAAGGCGGCGGCCGACTTGCCGACGGTGATGATCAGCAGGGTCGCCAGCACCGCCAGCGGCTGATGCAGCAGGATGCCGGGATCGAACAGCATGCCGACCGAGCCGAAGAACAGCACGGCGCAGGCGTCGCGCATCGGCAGGTTCTCGTTGGCCGCCTGGTGGCTGAGCTCGGACTCGGCCAGCACCATGCCGGCGAAGAAGGCGCCGAGCGCGAACGACACGTCGAACAGCACGGCGGCGCCGAAGGCCACGCCCAGCGCGATCGCCAGCACCGCCACCCTGAACAGCTCGCGCGCGCCCGACAGCGACACGCGGTGCAGCAGCCAGGGGATCAGGCGCTGGCCGACCAGCAGCATGAGCGCGATGAAGATCGCGACCTTGCCGATGGTGAAGACCAGCGCCATCACGATGGTCCAGATGCGCGCGCCGACGCCCGACTCGGCCGCGGCGCTGCCGAAGGCGTGCGCCA
>CAYNOF010001270.1:0-2606 GCA_964398335.1 uncultured Rhizobiaceae bacterium | reverse complement strand
TGCCGCCCGCCTCGACATTGATCGGGCTGAAATCGCGCAGGGTGATCTGCTCCGGCTTCAGCTCCTGCGCGCTCTCCAGCGCCTCCAGCACGTAGCGGCCGTGGCCGGCGGCAATGTCCATGATGCGCGCCGGCGTGCCCTCGCCGCGCAGCCGCGCCAGGGCGCGGCGGATCAGCTCCTCGGCGTGCATCTTGCGCTGGCGGATGCCGCGCCAGCCGATCGAGAACAGGTAGACCCTGTCGATCAGCCGGCCGATCGGCCCCAGCCCCTCGGGCGTGTTGCGGTAGACGTAATCGAGGCTCGAGCCCGAGTCGAAACCGGTGTCGTGGCCGACCTTGATGCCGCGCGAGAACAGGCCGCCGATTTTCAGCCAGAAGCGCGTCATGGTCCAGTAGAGGCCGCGCGCCGAGAGCGGCGCCAGCGGCGTGGTCAGCCGGTCGGCCTCGTCGCGCGTGTAGCCCCAGCGGTCGGCCTCCAGCAGCGAGGGCCGCGCCGGCTTCTCGAAGAAGCGCGCCTGGATGAAGCGGCGCGCGTGGTCGACCGCGACGGCGCGGTCCTTCTCGCCCAGCGTGTCGTGGAAGAAGCCCGGCAGCACGTGGCGTTCCTTGATCGGCGTGCCGAGGTTCTCGAAGAAGCGGTGCTGCGGCTCGTGATGCACGACCCAGTCGTCGCCCGAGACCAGGAGCTGCGTCGGCACCGCGATGGCGCGCGCATCGGCGACGACGCGCTCGGCCGCCTCGTAGAGCTGGGTGAGGATCTTCACCGAGATCGCGCGCGTGATCAGCGGGTCGGTGTCGTACGATTCGATGCGCTTGCGATCATGCGTCAGGAACTTCGCCTTGACGTAGCTGTTGACGAACTGGCCGGGCCGCATGCTCTCCAGCAGCTTCAGCGCCGGCCGGGCGAACGGCACGTAGAGCTTCACCTTGAAGGCCGGCGAGGCCAGCACCATGCAGCGGATGCGCGGCGCGTAGTCGTGCGCCCAGGTCGCGGCCAGCACGGCACCGACGCTCTGCGCCACCACGGCGATGTTCTCGGCGGCGATGCCGTGCGTGGCGGCGATGTGGTCGACGAAGCCCTGCAGGTCGCGCACCGAGGTGGCGAAGCTCGGGCTGTCGCCGCGCGTGCCCGGCGAACGGCCATGGCCGCGCGCGTCCCAGGCGAAGAAGCTGAAATCCTCGAGGTTGAGCTCGTGGACCAGGTGCTCAATGCGGCCGGATTGCTCATGCCCGCTATGCAGCAGGATCACCGCGCCGCGCGGCGCGCCCACCGCCGGCCAGTGGCGATAGAACAGCTCGACGCTGTCGTGGGTGGTGAAGGTGCGTTCCTCGACGCGCATGGATCCCTCTTCAGGACTTCGCCGACGCCAGGCCGGCGCGCACGCGATTGGCGACGTTGAGCGCCAGCAACAGTGCCAGCACCGGCCACAGCCAGCCTGACCAGGCCGGCAGCGCGAAGCCGAAGCCGATCCAGGTGCCCAGCGCGGCGAAGACCAGCGCGCGGTCGCTCTTGCCCATCGGCCCGTCGTAGCGCCGCTCGCCGCCGACCATCGTGCCCAGCACCCCCGCAAATTCCGTGACGGTGGCGAGGAAAATAACCGCAGCGACGCCGGCCACGCCCCACGGCGTCACCAGCGCGAAGGGCAGATAGAGCGCGGCGTCGGCCACGACGTCGCCGAGCTCGTTGAGACAGGCGCCGAGCCTGCTCTTCTGGCCGAATTCGCGCGCCAGCATGCCGTCGGCGGCGTTCAGCGCCATGCGCAGCAGGAACCACGCCGGCAGCAGCAGGAACAGCCAGCGCATCGCCCCGCCCCACGCCGTCAGCGTCGCTCCCAGCGCGACCGATCCCGCCGCGGCCAACACCGTCACCTGATTCGCCGTCACGCCCCTGTTCGCCAGCGCACCGACGGCCGGCCGCAGCAGCGCCTGGAAGCGCGGCTTGAGCTCGTAGAGGGATAATTTAACGGCGTTCATAATAAATGAGTAGATACTCGATTCCAGACGATCGTCAAGGTGAAAATTTGCATGGAGGTGACATTTCCGCCGCCGGCCGGGTGCCTGTGGAAAGCGCGGCCTCGGCGTGTAGATTGCAGGATCGGGCGCGTCGGGATGGTAGCCGGCGGACGGAGATGGTGGAGCGGTCTATGGACAAGCACGAGCTCGAGATTCCGGACGACATCTTCACCGAGCCCGACGACGTCAACCCCGACACCCTGGCCAGCCTGGGGCCCCTGCGCCGCCTCGCCGGCATCTGGGAAGGCCGCAAGGGCGTCGACATCGCCCCCAAGGCCGACGGTCCGGACCAGCGCGAGTACTACGAGCGGATCGAGATGCAGCCGATCGATCCGCAGGCCAACGGCCCGCAGCTCTTCTACGGCCTGCGCTACCACGTCCACGTCAACACGGTGGAAGAGGACACGACCTTCCACGACCAGATCGGCTACTGGCTGTGGGAGCCGGCGACGGGAACGATCATACAGACCTTGGCCATCCCGCGCGGCCAGGTTGCCCTGGCGGTCGGCCGCGCCGCGCCCGATGCCCGGGAATTCGAAGTGGTCGCGACGCGCGGCGCCACGACCTACGGCATCTGCTCCAACCCGTTCCTGG
>CAYNOF010001269.1:0-1315 GCA_964398335.1 uncultured Rhizobiaceae bacterium | reverse complement strand
TCGAAATGCCGGGCCGCCGCCGGCACGATGTCGGCGACCTCATGATCGAGCGGATGGTCGCCGAACTTCAGCATCAGGCCGACGCGCAGCTTGCGCAGCCGGCCCTTCAGCTTCTTCGGGTAGTCGATATCGTGCTCGGGCAGCGACCACGGATCGCGCGGATCGGGCCGCGCGATGACGTTCATCATCAGCGCCGCGTCCTCCGCCGTGCGCGCCATCGGCCCGACATGGGCGAGATCGCCGTTGAGGCTGGGCGGCCAGGCGGCGACGCGGCCATAGGTCGCCTTCATCCCGAAGATGCCGCAGAACGAGGCCGGCAGGCGCACCGAGCCGCCGCCATCGGTGCCCAGCGCCAGCGGACCGAGTCCGGCGGCCACCGCCGCGGCCGCGCCGCCCGACGAGCCGCCCGGCGTCATCGCCGTGTTCCAGGGATTGCGCGTCACGCCGTGCAGCGGGCTGTCGGTGACGCCCTTGTGGCCGTATTCCGACGATGTGCTCTGGCCCAGCAGGATCGCGCCCGACTCGCGCAGCCGCGCCACCGCCGGCGCGTCCTCGTCCCAGCGCTGGTCGGGATCGACCAGCTTCGAGCCCATCAGGGTGGGCCAGCCGGCGACACGGATCAGCTCCTTCACCGTCACCGGCACGCCGTCGAGCGGACCCAGCGGCTCGTCCTTGCGCCAGCGCTTCTCGGAAGCGCGCGCCTGCTTCATCGCGTTGTCGGCGTCGACCAGGCAGAGCGCATTGATGCGCGGGTTGACGTCCTGCGCGCGGCTGAGGATCGCCTTCACGACGTCGACCGGCGACGCCTTGTCCTTGCGGTAGAGCGCCAGCAACTCGGTCGCGGTGGCCTGCGTGAGATCGGTCTTCATAGCCTGTCCCCCCGGTCGCGGCCTTCGGCCGGTCAGTGCGTCTGGTATCGCCGCGCCAGGCGCTCGGCCTGCAGCCGCGCGCCTTCGGCGTCTTCGGCCCGGCCCAGGCGTCCGTAGATCGCCGCCAGATCGCGCTTGAGATGGGCGATGCCGCCGCGCGCGCGGTCGGCCGCCTGCAGATGCGTGAGCGCCCGGTCGTTCCAGCCGGCGCGGATCAGCGCGTCGACATGGATCGCCTCGAACAGCGCGCGCTGCGCGTGGCTGCCGCCGACCGCCTGCAGGTGCGGCAGCGCCTCGCCCAGCCGGCGCGCCGCCTCGGCGTGCTGGCCCTCGGCATAGGCCACCAGACCGTGCGCCGCCGGCACCGCCGCGTCGCGCCACGCCTTGCGCTCGAACGGCCGCGCGCTCTCGGCCCGTTCCTCGAGGCTCGCCAGCATCTCGGTGAC
>CAYNOF010001268.1:0-6047 GCA_964398335.1 uncultured Rhizobiaceae bacterium | reverse complement strand
TCGACCACCGCGAGGTTGTGGCTGATGAAGAGATAGGTCAGGCCCAGCTTGTCCTGCAAATCCTTCAGCAGGTTGAGGATCTGCGCCTGGATCGACACGTCGAGCGCCGAGACCGGCTCGTCGCAGATCACCATGTCGGGGCGCAACGCCAGCGAACGCGCGATGCCGATGCGCTGGCGCTGGCCGCCGGAGAAGGAATGCGGGTAGCGGTTGAGGTGGCGGCGATCGAGCCCGACCAGCTCCATCAGCTCGCCCACCATCTGGCGGCGATGCTCGGCGTCGCCGACCTGGTGGATCACCAGCGGCTCGCTGATGATGTCGAACACCGTCATGCGCGGATTGAGCGAGCCGAACGGATCCTGGAAGATGAACTGCAGCTTGCGGCGGAAGGCGACCAGCTCCTCGCCGCGCAGTGTCATGACGTCAACCTTGCGGCCGTAGTCGTCGAAGACGATGCCGCCGCCGTTCGACGACGTGACGGGATCGGCGCTGACGGCGCGCATCAGGATCTTGCTGAGCGTGGTCTTGCCGCAGCCGCTCTCGCCCACCAGGCCCAGGCATTCGCCGCGCTGCACGTCGAAGCTGACGTCGTTGACCGCATGCACGATGCGCGTCGACCCGCGGCCCAGCATGGAATCGATGAAGCCCTCGGCCTTGCGGATGGCGTAGGTCTTGTGGATGTGGCGCACCGAAAGGATCGGTGCGTGCGGATCGAAATCGCCGGTCTTCTCGACCGGCGGCTTCGCGGCCAGCAGATGGCCCGTGGTGCTCTGGATCTCGCGGATCGGCACCAGCCTCTCGTCATCGGCCATGCCGAAGCGCGGCACGGCATGCAGCAGCGCCTTCAGGTAGGGATGCTCGGCGCGGCGGAAGATGTCCTCGCTGGCGCCGCTCTCGACCACCTTGCCGCGATACATCACCACGACCTCGTCGGCCATGTTGGCGACGACGCCCAGATCGTGGGTGATCATCAGCATGGCCATGCCGAGCTTGTCCTGCAGGTCCTTCATCAGCTTCAGGATCTGCGCCTGGATGGTGACGTCGAGCGCCGTGGTCGGCTCGTCGGCGATCAGCAGTGCCGGGCGGCAGACCAGCGCCATGGCGATCATGGCGCGCTGGCGCAGGCCGCCCGACAGCTCGAAGGGATAGGTGCGCAGCGCGCGCTTGGGATCGGGGAAGCCGACCAGCTCGAGCATTTCCCGGGTGAGCTCCAGCGCCTCCTTGGTGCTCATCTTGCGGCCGGCCCGCGCCTGGACCCGCTCGGCAGCCTCGCCGATCTGGTCGCCCAGGGTGTCGATGTCGGAGAGCTGGCCGCCATGCAGCTTCACCGCCTCGCCGATCTGGTCGCCCACGGTATGCAGGGCGGAGAGCGAGGTCATCGGCTCCTGGAAGATGATCGAGATACGCCCGCCGCGGATCGCGCGCATCTCCCTGCCGTTGCGGTCCAGCCTGGCGATGTCGCTCGGCGCGGCATCGACCACGGCCGGATCGATGAACTCGATCGCGCCGCCGGCGATCGTCGCCACCTTGGGCAGCAGGCCCATGATCGCCTGGGCGCAGACCGATTTGCCCGAGCCGGATTCGCCCACCAGCGCCACCGTGCCGCCGGGTTTGACCGAGAACGACACGCCGTCGACCGCGCGCAAGGTGCCGTCATGTACGCGGAAATCGATCTTCAGATCACGGACGCGCAACAGATCGCTCATGTCGCGCGATCCGTCGCCACGGCCTCGGGCAGCACGATGTCCAGTGCGGCGAAATTGGCCCGGGTGGTGTCGCTGAGCTCCGCGCCGTTCTGGATCGCCACGCGCCCGGCGCGACGGGCGATGTCGTCGAAGCCCTCGAGCGCCGAATCGAGGCGGATCGTGCCGCCCTGGCCGCTGAGGTTCATATGCATCCAGCCGCCCTGACGGTCGCGGCGCGTGGCGTAATAGGAGAGCTTCACGCGCTGGACCGCCTTCCATTCGATGCGCCGCGACAGAGGACCCATGGCGGCGATGCCCCGATCATCGATCACGATCTCCGTCGCGTGCCGCAACCCGGTACGCAGGCCGAAGACCACGAACAACAGGCCGATGGCCGCCAGCGCCAGGGTCACGCCGTTGCTGCCGACGAAGACCACCGGTGCGAGGCAGATCAGCGCGCCGGCGGCGGCCCGCGCGTAGTCGCCAAGCAGGTCCTTCGATCGATAGCGATACCGCCCCGTCATGACAGCCCAAAGACCTCTTGCACCGCGAGTATGCGGACCCCGGAGTGAGCGCGCAATCGCGCAAACAGCCGATCGATGAACGCCCAAACCGCCTCATCCTGCACGAGATGATGCGTCAACAATCCCGTCGGCTCCTCGCCGACAACAGAGTCATCACCGGCCAGCCGACGAATGGCAAGAGATCGTGTCAGGCTCGTGATGGCAGCCTGTTCGCCGACGAAGCCACGGCCGCCATGCCAGTCGATCGGATCGACATGGGTGTTGACCTGCCGCAGGCCACGCACCGGCTCGACGCGCTGGCGCGGACCGAAGGTCGACAGGCCGCCGAGCCCGATCTCAGGCAGGGTCGGCACCAGCGCCGACGCGATGCGATTCCACGGCGGGACCATCACCGGCAGCGCTCGGGCGCCGAACAGGCGCTCCATCGCCAGCCAGCCGGTACCGAGCTCGCCCAGCACCATCATCGCCGGGCGGTGCGGGCCCAGCTCGATCTTCTTCTCGCCGTCTGCCGCGTGGTTCTGGTGCGCGTAGCCGTGCTGCAGCACCGCCGTCGTGCCGTCATCAGCCAGCCGCGCACCCAGCGCCCCGGTCGCGCGCTCCGGGATGACCGCCAGGCCGAGCCCGACGGCGTACCGCGCCCGTATCGCCAGCAATCGTTCGAGCTCGGGCGTGGCGTCGGTCGCATCGTCGTCGCGCCACCACAATGTGGCGACACGACCGAGATCGGCCCAGCGCGCCAGCTCCTCGTCGAGCTCCCGCCAGGCGCTCATGCGCCGAGCCATCCCCGCACGAGACTCAGCGTCTTGGCGACGCCGTCGGCGTCGATGCGCGGGAAGGTGCGGATCGAGGGTCCTGCGAGCGCACGATCGACCCCGGCGGCCAAGGTCTCGGGCGACAGCGTATCCTCGGCCACGACCTGGAACACGCCGCGTTCGGCCAGCAGCTCGGCGCGCAAGGCCTGCTCGGTCTCCAGGCCGCCGGCATAGGGCGCGATCACCGCGCGGTCGGCCACCGACAGGGTCTCGATGACGGTGTTGTAGCCGCCCTGCGAGATCGACAGCACGCAATTGGCCAGCATGGTGGTGAAGTCGCTGCGCGCCCGCTCGACGACAATGCCCCTGGGATCGAGGCGCGCCGCGTGCGCGCGCAAGGCGCCGAAATCCTCCTCCGGCATGCCGTGGCCGCAGAGGAAACGCCACGTCAGGTCGCGTACCCTGGTCCGCGCACGCGCATCGAGCGCAGCCGTCATCAGCGGCGCACCCACCGCGCCACCGCCGGCGGAGACCAGCACCTCGCCCCGACCGACATCGGAGGTCTGGCCCGGCTTGGGCAGACCATCGATCACATAGCCGGTGTGATGCGTGCGATCGGCCAGGCGCGCGTGCTCCGGGAAGGTGCGCGCGAACGGGATGAAAGCCGGGTCGCCGTGCACCAGCACATCGTCGAAATAGCGCCCGAACACATCGACCATCTCGGCAACGCGCTCGGGCTTGGGCGACTGCACGAGGATATCGCGCACCGACGATACGATGCGCGGCGGCGTGGGCAGCGCCTTTGCCGCCTCGACCAGCGGCATCAGCTCGAAGCGCAACTGCCGCCGGCCGAAGGGAAACAGCTCGACGAAGAGAATATCGGGACGCTGCTGGCGCACCGTATCGACCAGCATCTCGGCGCGCCGCGCCTTGAAGGCGTCGTCGATCACCGCGCCGCTGTCGTCGACCAGCACCTTGAACAGCTTGTCGGTGGCGCGTACCGGCGGCAGCTGCACCAGCCGCGCGTTGCCGATGTCGAGGCCCGGCACCGGCGCGCCGCCGGAGGTCAGCAGCGTGTCGTAGCCCGCGGCCGCGAAGTGACGCGAGAGCGTCGCGGCGCGGCGCAGATGGCCGATGCCCAGCAGGTGCTGGACGTGGAACATCAGCCGCGCGCTCATGCCGCGATCTCCGATTGCAGCGGTGTGTTGAGGCTGTCGATGAGCAGCGTGCCGTCGGCCGACGCGGCAAAGACATGCAGGCGGCTCCAGTCGAGCTTCACCGGCTGCCGGCTCTTCATGTCCCAGCCCGTCGCCATCGCCAGCACGACGCGGATCAGGCCCTTGTGCGAGACCGCGACGACGTTCTCGCCTCGCGCCGCGGTCGCGGCGATCCACGGCCGCAGGCGCTCCATCACCTGCCGCGGCGACTCGCCATCCGGCGGCACCATGTCCAGCCCGCGCGTCTCTGCATCACGCATGCCCTCGGGCTCGCGCCTGCGCAGATCGGCCAGGGTCTGGCCCTCCCATCGGCCATACGCCATCTCGCGCAGCGCCGGTTCGATCACGAGCGAGGGCGGCGCGCCGACCAGTGCGGCGGTTTCGCGCGCACGCGAGAGCGGGCTGCAGGCCCAGCGCCAATCCTGGAACGGCACACGCCAGGTCGCGACCAGCGCGCGGCCGCGCGGCGAGAGCGGCACGTCGGTCATGCCCTGCAGCCGGCCCTCGTCGTTCCACGCCGTGGGCCCGTGACGCAGGAAGGCGATCCGCACGCTCACGCCGCCGCCTCCGTCGCACGACGCGCCAGCATCGATGCCAACGCCGCGCCGATGCGCGCCTCGGCGGCCGGCAGATCATGATCGCGATCGACGCGCGCGCACGCCCCTGCGGCGAGCGCGGCCCGACGCGCTGGATCAACCAGCAAAGCACGCACGGCACCCGCAAACGCCTGTGCATCTCCCAAGGTCGGCAGCAATCCCGATTCGCCCTCGCCGACCACCGATGGCACACCGCGTGTGCGGCCGGCGATGACCGGCAGTCCCGCGGCCTGCGCTTCCAGCAAGGCGATGCCGTAAGCCTCGTTGATCGCCGGCCACACCAGCAGATCGGCCGAGGCGTAGATCGCCGGCAGATCCGCCGCATCAATGGCGCCGCGCCAGACGACGCGATCGGAAAGCGGCGCGAACGCAGCGTCGACATCGCCGCGCGCGTCGCCATCGCCGACGATCGTCAGGCGCCAATCGAGATCGCGCACGTGCTGCAACGCCTCGGCGAGCAGGCGATAGGACGCCAGCTTGTCACCCGGCCGCATCATGCCGACGGCGAGCAGCATCGGCGTGCCGGCCCGCGGTGGACGGCGCGCGGCACGAAACGGCGCCGCGTCGAGGAAAGGCGGGATCGTCACCGCGATTTCGGACGCGCGCAGGAGCGGCGCGATCATCGGCGCATCGTCGGGGTTCAGCGTCAGCACCAGATCGGCGGCGCGGATCGCCTCACCGGCGGCGCGATGACCGAGATCCCAGGGGCCGCCGGCGCGCTTGGGCGCATAGGATGCCTCGGCGACGGCGTAGGGGATCTTCAGCGCCGCGCTGACATCAGGGCCGAGCCAGTCGGGCCGCTTGTACCAGAGGTGATAGGTGAACCAGAGATCGGGCCGCAGCGCGACCAGCTCGGGCAGCCGCGCGCGCTGGCGGTCGCGCTCCCCAGGGAGTTGGCCGGGCTCGACCAGGCCGCGTCGGCCGGGCTCGTAGTGATCGACGGCGATCACCTCGTGGCCCAGGCGGCGCAGGATGCCGGCCAGCGCCCGCGCCATCGAGCGGTCGCCGGAGGGCGTCGGATGGTCGAGCGGCTTCAGCGGCGTATGGAACGCAATCCGCATGCAGCGGGACATAGCATCTATCGGCGCAGGCGCGCGACCAACCGCTCGACGCCGGCGTCGAAGGAGAAGCCCCGCAGCACCGTCTCGAAGCCGCCCTGGCCCAGTTGCGCGCGCAAGGCGGGGTCACGGATCAGGCGCTCGATCGCCTGCGCCAAGGCTGCCGGATCCCGGGGCGGCACGAGCAAGCCGCTTTTGCCGTCCTCGATCAGCTC
>CAYNOF010001267.1:0-2072 GCA_964398335.1 uncultured Rhizobiaceae bacterium | reverse complement strand
GCCGGTGATGACGTCCTTGACCAGCGCCTGGGCGCCGAAGCCGACGGCGATGATCGCGCCGTGTATGCTGACCTGCGACAGCGCAATCAGCACCACGGCGAAGCGCAACGGCTTGCGCTGCCACTCCCGCAGGAAGGCCGCGGCGAGCGACATCAGCAGCAGCATCAGGCAGTAGCTGCGCGCGATCACCGCGTACTGGTAGGCGACGAAGAAGGTGAACGGCACCAGCAGCGTCATCCAGGTCGGCAGCGGCGAGAAGCGCAGGAAGGCGATGACGCCGGCGGTCGCGCAGGCGACGGTGATCACCTTGATCGAGGCCTCGTAGGGCAGCCCGAATCTCGCCGGCAGCCACAGCAGCGTATGCCACAGCCCGCCCGAGCCCTCGTAGCGCAGCCAGTCCCACATCAGCTCGAGCCAGCCGTTCTCGCGCGCCAGCAGCCAGGCATGCGCCTCGTCGGCCCACGGCTCGTGGAACCAGATGGTGACGACGACGAGGACGACGTAGAGCGCCAGGCAGGCGATGCCGGCCGGTCGCTTCAGCAGCGGCCGCATGCGCTCAGGACACCCACTTCAGCAGGCGGATGATGCCCATGCTCGAGGCCTGCCGGTGCGTCGAGGCGCCGCTGCGGCTGGCGATCTCGGCCTTGTTGCGGTGATAGAACTCGTAGGATCTCAGCAGGATCTCCTCGTTGCTGAGCGTCGGCTTCCAGTTCAGCGCCGCCTTGATGCGCGCGGTGTCGAAGCTGAAATCGGCGGCGATCATGCGGTAGTGATAGGGGCCCAGCGGCGAGATGCCGAGGTGATAGGCCGCCTTCATCGCCAGCACCGTCGGGCCCTGCGGCAGGGAGGCCACCCGCGAGCGGCTGCCCGACTTCTCGATGACGTATTTGTAGACGTCCTTGAGGCTGCCGGGATTGTCGGTGCCGATGCCGAACACGGCGCTGGAATTGTGCCCGCAGGCCAGCAGCATCGCCGTGATCAGGTCCTGGGCGTAGATGAACTGGTAGCGGTTGCTGCCGTCGCCCACGACCCAGACCTTGCGGCCCTCGTCGATGAACTCGAACAGGATCGCCAGCAGGCCGAGCCTTCCGGCGTCGATGATCGTCGGGCAGCGGATGACGATGGTGTCGAAATCGCCGGTCTGCGCCAGCAGCACCTCCTCGCCGCGCAGCTTGGACCTGCCGTAGAGCTCGATCGGCTTGGGCGCATCGTCCTCGGTCACCGGCCGGCCCATGCTCTCGCCCCACAGGCAGTTCGACGAGATGTAGACGACCTTGCCGATCTTGTGCCGCCGCGCCGCATCGCCGACCCGCTCGGTGCCGTCGACGTTGCAGGTCCACAGCAGGGTCTTGTCGATCGAGCCGTGCGCCAGCTGGGCGGCGCAGTGGAAGATCACGTCGGCCGGCCCGTGGCTGAGCAGCGCGTCCCAGTGTTCCGGCAGACGGATGTCGCCCTGCATGGCATGCAGGTTTTGGTGTTGGAATTCAAGCGGATGCAGGTCGATGCTGAGGACCCGCCAGCCCTCGTCGAGCAATCGCTGAACGAGCAGCCGGCCGAGAAAGCCCGCTCCTCCGGTGACCACGGCCGTACGCATCGACTACCGCCCAAAGATTGAATTTGTTCAGGACTTTATATCATACATCTCAGGTGAAAATTAACGTAAATGGTCCACTTTGCGGGCGACAGGGGCGTGATAGGCTGCTGCCATGGACCTGCCGCTGTGGCTCGAAGACCTGACCTGGGTCGAGGCAAAGGCCCGGTTCGACGCCGGCGCCGTGCTGATCCTGCCCATCGGCGCCGCCGCCAAGGAGCACGGTCCCCACCTGCCCCTGCGCACCGACGCCACCACCGCCCGGGCCTGTGCCGAGCGCCTCGCCCGGCGCGCCCGCCAGGCCGGCCTGCCCGCCCTGATCGCCCCGCTGGTGCCGTTCGGCTACTACCCCGCCTTCACCCGTTACGCCGGCAGCCAGCACCTCTCCGCCGCGACCTTCGCCGCCCTGCTGCGCGAGCTGATCGGGGGCTTCGTCGCCCAGGGCGCAAATCGCCTGCTGCTGCTCAACACCGGCGTCTCG
>CAYNOF010001266.1:0-1249 GCA_964398335.1 uncultured Rhizobiaceae bacterium | reverse complement strand
ACCACGCGCTGGCTGCACGAGAGATGAGCGGGCACGAGCATGGCGGCGCATGGTCCGACCCGCTGTGGGCGCTGGGCGTGCTGGTGGCGCTCGTCGCGCTGTTCGTCGCCGGCCTGCGCCTGCCGCCGATGCCGCACGGCTGGCGCCGCTGGCTGGGCCGCGCGCTGACCGCTGCCGCGGCCGCCGCCGTGGTGATCGCCGCCAACGTCGCGCTCTTCCGCAACGACATGCATCTCGACATGACGCACGAGCGCGTCTTCACGCCGTCGGACGATGCGGCGCGCGTCGTGCGCGCGCTCACCACCGACGTCGAGCTGATCTACTTCTACCAGAAGGGCAATCCCGCGGCGCGCCACGCGGTGACCATGGTCGAGCTGATGGGCCGGATGAATCCGCATCTGAAGGTGCGCGTGATCGATCCCGACCAGAGCCCCGGCCTGTCGAGCCGCTACGGCGTGCGCCTGTACAACGCCGCGCTGCTGCTGAGCGGGGGCCGCCGCCTGGAGGTGCCGACCACCGACGACCGCGAGATCGCCATGGCGATCCTGCGCGTCACCCGCAGCGACGCCAAGACCGTGTGCTTCGTCACCGACCACGGCGAGTACGACATCGACAATTTCGCCTTCCACACCCATTTCGAAGGCACCCACTCGCACAGCCACGACATCGAGGGCATGTCGGTGGTGCAGATGGAGCAGCACGGCATCGGCCGCCTGCGCCGCGCGCTCGACAAGCTCGGCATCAAGGTGCGCAAGGTCACGATTGCCGGCACGCGCGCCGTGCCGGATGACTGCACGGTGCTGGTCGATCCGAACCCGCGCACGCAACATGCGCCCAGCGAAGCCGAGGTGCTGCGCGCCTATCTTGCACGCGGCGGCAGCGGGCTGTTCCTGTTCGAGCCCGATTACACGATCGAGCCGCGGCTGGGCGCGCTCCTGAAATCTGCCGGCATCGGCGTCGGCGACGGCGTGGTGATCGATCCCAGCGATCACTACTACACCGACGAGCAGATGGTGGCGGTCACCAAGTACGCCGCGCATCCAGCGACGCGCTACCTGGCGCTGTCGTTCTTTCCCGGCGTGCGGCCGCTCAGCGTCGAGCAGCAGCCCGGCATCGCCAGCCTGCCGCTGTTCTCCAGCAGCGCGTCGAGCTACGTCGTGACCGACCGGCTGAAGATCGAGAGCGAGAAGGCGACGGCGCCGCGCGGCGCGCGGGCGCTGGCGGTGGCCAGCGAGGGCACCCTGGCGGG